>URQJ01000159.1 GCA_900549945.1 uncultured Oscillospiraceae bacterium | reverse complement strand
GCTGACCCGCCCGGCGCGCGGCCTGAAGCTGTGGAGCACGCTGCAGGTGCTCGGCAGCCGCGCGCTCGGCGACACGATCGACCACGCCTGCGCGATGGCGGAGCTCGCGGAGGAAACGCTCCGCCGCCTGCCGAATTGGGAAATCGTCTCCCGCGCGCAGTTCGGCATCATCAACTTCCGCTACGTGCCTGAAAACGGCGCGTCCCCGGCCATCGCCGACCAGATCAACCGCGACATCGCGCGGGAAATCACCGCGAGCGGCTTCGCACAAATCTTTACGACGGAAATCCACGGGAGGAAGGTACTGCGCATCTGCACGCTGAACCCCGAAACGACCGCGGAGGACATCACCGCCACCATCAAGCGCCTGAACCGCAGCCGCGTGATCGCCGGCACAGGCAGCGGCGGCGGTACCGCACACCGCATCCTGCGCCCGCACACGGCGCAGCCGGCGTAACCGCTTCTGCGCATATACAAAGAAAAGCATCCGGGCACAGCGCTCTGCGCTGGCTTCGGATGCTTTTTCCTTTTTCAGCCGATCTCTCAGCTTTTCTCCGTCCACTCCAGCAGGCGATTGAGGCCCGCGTTGCTGCCGGAAACGAACAGGATATCCCCTCTGCGGAACACGTAATCGGGGTTGATCGTATCCAGCACTGCGCCGCTGTTCTCGATCGCGATGATGTTGAGCCCGAACCGCCCGCGGAAATCCACGGCCAGAACGGTCTTGCCGAGCATTTTTTCCGGAATCATGATCTTCGAGATATTGACCTGCTCGCTCAGGTGGACGAAATCCAGCATTTTTGACGTTTCGAGCCGGTGCGCGAGGCGCACCGCCATGTCCCGCTCCGGATAAACGACCTCCGCGCCGAGCTTTTCGAGGATCTCGCCGTGCTCCACGCTCTTCGCCTTCGCGATCACCGTGGGGATGCCGAGGCTCACGAGGTGCAGCGTCGTGAGGATCGAGGTATCCATCTGCTCGCCGATGCAGACGACCACCACATCGCAGTTCTGGATGCCGGTCTCCGCCAGCGATTTTTTGTCGAGGCTCTTGACGACGTACGCATTTTCCGTGTACTCGCGGATCTCCCGCACCTTTTCCTCATCCTTATCCAGAACGAGCAGGTCGGCGTCTGCCTCCGCGAGCTCCATCGCGAGCGCATACCCGAAACGGCCGAGGCCGACAATACCGTATGTTTCCTTTTCCTTCTTCGGTTTATTGAACATTTTCATTTCCTCCTGCATCAACCGATTGAAATATTGCCGTCGGGGTAGCTGGTCCGCTCGCCCTTCGTAAAGTACCAGAGCGTGGCGATCGTCAGCGGGCCGAGCCGCCCGATGTACATGGTGAGAATAGAGAGCAGCTTGCTGCCGTCGCTCAGCCCCGGCGTGATGCCGGTCGAGAGGCCGACGGTGCCGAACGCGCTCGTGATTTCAAACAGCGCGTCCATCAGAGAGACATCTGGTTCCATGATGACCATCAGATACGTACCGGTGACGACGACGCCCAGCGCCATCAGCGTGATGACCGCCGCCTTGCGGAACGATTCTGCCGGCACCGCATAGCGGAACGCCTTTTCCGATTTATTCGTCGCCGCTGATTTGATACCCTGCAAGAGCACGAAGAACGTGCTCGTCTTGATGCCGCCGCCCGTCGATCCGGACGAGGCGCCGATAAACATCAGAACCGCGATGACGAAAAGCCCGGCATTGGAGAACTGCCCGAGCGAATACGTGGAAAAGCCCGCGGTTCTCGCAGAAACGCTGTAGAAAAACGCGCCAAGCCACGTGACGTCCTCCGTCAGCCGGATCAAAAGCGTGCCGACCACAATCAGCGCGGCGCTGACCGTCAGCACGACCTTCGTGTGCATGGAAAACCTGCGCCAGTGAAACCGCTTCGTCACGATCTCGCGGATCACGAGGAAGCCGATGCCGCCGAAAAAGATCAGCCCGCAGGTCACGAGGTTCAGCAGCACATCCTTTTGATAGGGGATCAGGCTCTGCATATTGCCGAGGATGTCAAAACCGGAGTTGTTGAACGCGGCCACCGAATGGAACAGGCTGATGCCAGCCGCCTTCAGCGGCGGATAATCCTGTACAAAAACGATGAAGCTCAGCGCCGCGCCGGCAAGCTCAAAAGCCACGGTCGTCAGAAAGACGTTCTTGACAAAGCGAACCGTACCCTTGCCGGAATCGAGGTTCATGGCCTCGCGGATGATATGCCGCCCCTTCATGTTCACCTTTTTGCCCATCGCCACGATGACGCCGGCGCCGACCGCCGTCACGCCGAGGCCGCCGACCTGAATGAGCGCGGCCAGAAAGAACTGCCCGAGCGGCGTAAACGTATCGCCGGCGTCGATGGCGATCAGGCCGGTCACACAGACCGCGCTGGTCGATGTGTAAAGCGCGTCGATGTACCGCACCGTAACGCCGTCCTGCACGCTGCACGGCAGCATCAGCAAGACGGAGCCGAGCAGAATCACCGCCGCAAAGCCCAGCGCAATGATGCGCGCCGGCGACTGTTTTTTGATCAGTTTAATCATGGGTTCACCTCATTATTTTAAAGCGTCCGTCCACACGCATGCCTCCGGTATATCACCGGGGCTTTTTACCGCATCCTCCTCGAGCATGCGGTACCCGACGCCGAGCTCGTTCTGAATATACGGGTTATCGCCCGGCCGGCTCCCGAATTTCTTGCGGATATTCGCCATATTAACCTGCAGGCGCTTGGTGCTGCCGGAATCGGCGCCGCCCCAAACCGCGCGAACGATCGCCGCATACGTCATCACGCGGCCGGCATGCTCGGAGAGCAGAACGACGATGTTGTACTCCGTCTGCGTCAGCCGGATCTCCTCGCCGTCCACAAAGACCTGCCGGCGGTCGTAATCTATGACGAGGCCGCCCGCTGTAAACCGCCTGCCGGGCAGCATGCCGGTCATGCTGTGCCGGCTGCTGCGCAGCACCGCACGGACGCGCGCCAGAAGCTCGCCGCTGCCGAACGGCTTTGCGATGTAGTCGTTTGCGCCGCGGTCCAGCGCCATCACCTTGTCGCGCTCCGTCGTCCGCGCCGAAAGCACGATGATCGGCACGGCGCTCTTTTCCCGGATCACGCCGATCAGCTCCATGCCGTCGCGGTCGGGCAGGCCCAGATCCAGAATGATGAGGTCGAGCGTATGCGAGCGGAAAAGCGCGAATCCCGCGGTGCAGGTCCGCGCCGTCAGCGCCTGATAGCCGTCCGTTTGCAGCAGCGTTTCCAAAACGCTGCTGATGTTCACGTCGTCCTCGACGATCAAAACCTTAAATTTATTGTTGCTCATGCGCGTCCTCCTCCATTTCGAGCGCAAAGCGGAACGTCGTGCCGCGGTTCACGGCGCTTTCCGCACGCAGCTCGCCGCCGTGTGCACGGATGATCGTCGCACAGACGGAAAGGCCGATCCCCATGCTGTGCCGGCTGCTGTCTGCGGACGGTGCATCGCGCTCCCCCGCGCCGGAAAAAAGCGATTCGAGCCGTTCTGCCGGAATGCCGCAGCCGTCATCGGAAACTTCGAAAACCGCGCGGCTTCCGCGCGCAGACACGCGCAGCACAAGCCGCGTCATGCCGGCGGCATGGAACACCGCGTTTTCAAGCAGATTGATAATAACCTGCTCGATCAAAATCGAATCCATCGGAATGATGATGAACGCCTCGGGAATCTGCGCCTCGACGGGCTGCCCCGGATAGTGCTTTCGGAATTTCACGAGCACCGCGTCGACCAGCTCCTCGAGCACCGTCGGCGATTTCTGCACGGAGACCTGCCCGCTGTCGATCCGCGTGACGGAGAGCAAATTTTCCACCATCCGGTTCAGCCATTCGGCGTCGGCACAGACCTCGCGCAGGAGCTTCAGCTTCTGTTCCCTTTCCAGCTGGTCGTAGTTTTCAGCAACCGTAGAGCACGCGCCGTAAATGGCAGTCAGCGGCGTGCGCAGATCGTGGGAAACAGCACGGAGCAGATTCGCCCGAACCTTCTCCTTCTCGTTCTCCGCGCGCATGCGCTCCTGCTTTTTGATGTTCGTCGTGAGCGTGCTCGTCATCACAGCGACAAAAAGCATGGCGATACCGGAAAACACATTCTCCGGCGCGGAAAAGCTCAACTCAAAATACGGAAAAGTAAAGGCGAAATTGACGGCAAGCACGCCGGCCAGCGACGCGGCGATCCCGTACAGATAGCCGCGCGTCGTCAGCGAAACCAGAAAAACCGCCATGACGAACACCATCGGCGCCAGCGCCCGTATGTCAAATGCCTTTTGCAGAAAGATCATCGCCGCAGACGACACCGCTAAAATCAGCAGTGTCAGCGCGAAATCGCGAATACAGCTTTTATATTTCATAGGCACATCCTCCGTGACTACGCTCCATTATAACACCGCGGCGTTAAAGATGTGGCAAAGAATGTAATTTCTATGTTTTGCATATATTTTCAATTGTTCATTGGGCGTTTCGACCATATTCTTTGATTTTAAAAAAGGCAGGGGCGCCGCTCTACAAAAGAGCGATGCCCCTGCCCTATAAAGCGCGCTGTGCCGCAGCGCCTTATTTCTTAATGATTGCCCGCACAGCCGTTCTTGTGCGCGCCGCAGCTGTGGCTGCCGCAGTCATGCCCCTCGCCGTGGTGGTGATGGGTGCACACGGTATC
>URQJ01000158.1 GCA_900549945.1 uncultured Oscillospiraceae bacterium | reverse complement strand
TATTTATTCGATATGCTTTATTGTACACGCTTCTCGCGCGGCTGTCAAGCGGCGGGCAGGTTGCGGCACACGGCATAGACGAGCGCGGCGCAGAGCACGGCGGACCAGAGCACCACCGCCCAGCGCCGGTAAAGCAGCGGCGGCTTTCCCTTTATGTAGCGCACGGCCTCTAAAACGAGCCACACGCCGGCGGCCGGCAGAAAAAAGAGCATGAATGGGTTCAGCCGGAGCGCCGCCGCGAAATCGAGGCTGAGCAGCGCCGCCATCATGCGCGTCGTGCCGCAGGCCGGGCACAAAAGGCCGGTGGCGCTGCGGATCAGGCACGGCGGCTGCAAAAGGAGCAGGAAAGCGCCGGCCGCCAGCAGCAAAACCGCGAGCCGCGCGACCGAAAAAATGCGCTGTTTTTTCGTTTTCATGGATTTTTCCCCGCTTTCCGCTTGCAATTTTTCCAAGCACTGCCTATAATTATACTTGGGTGATTGTGCACAGTCAACCCAATCATTCTCAAGGAGGAATTACGATGAATTCAGGTTATCTCGGCGACAAGACGCCGAAGCTCGGCTTCGGCCTGATGCGCCTGCCGATGCTCGGCGACGAGATTGACATGGAGCAGGTCAAGTCGATGGTGGACAAATTTATGGAAAAGGGCTTCACCTATTTCGACACGGCCTACGTGTACATCAACGGCAAAAGCGAGGTGGCGGCGCGCGAGGCGATCGTCAAGCGCTACCCGCGCGACAGCTTCACGCTCGCCACGAAGCTCCCGCTGTGGGACGAGGTGGAAACCGAAGCCGACATGCAGAAGATCTTTGACGAATCGATGGCGCGCGCGGGCGTGGAATATTTCGACTACTACCTGCTGCACGCGATGGACAAGGCGAAATTCGAGAAGGCCGACCGCATCGGCGCGTGGGATTTCATCTTCAAGATGAAGGCCGAGGGCAAGATCCGCCACTGCGGCTTCTCGTTCCACGACAGCGCCGAGGTGCTCGACGAGGCGCTGACGAAGCACCCCGAGGCCGAGTTCGTCCAGCTTCAGATCAATTACGCGGACTGGGAGAACGACAACGTGCAGTCGCGCAAATGCTATGAGGTGGCCTTAAAACACAACAAGCCGATCGTCATCATGGAGCCCGTGAAGGGCGGCTCGCTCGCGGCGATGGTACCCGAGGTGCAGGACATGATGAAGGCTGAAAACCCGGATCTTTCGATCCCCTCGTGGGCGATCCGCTACTGCGCGGGCCTCGACAACATCATCGCGGTGCTTTCCGGCATGTCCACGCAGGCGCAGCTCGACGACAACGTCTCCTACATGGAGCATTTCGAGCCGCTCAGCGAGAAGGAGCACGCGGTGCTCGACCGCGCCGTGCAGGTGCTGAAATCGATCCCGACCGTGCCGTGCACCGCCTGCCGCTACTGCGTGGACGACTGCCCGATGCACATCAACATCCCGGAGATCTTCAAGGCGCTGAACGGCTACAAGCAGTTCGGATGTCTCGAGGGTACGGACAAGCCCTACAACATGGGCCAGTACGCAAACGCGACAAAGGACGGCGGCAAGGCCGGCGAATGCCTGCAGTGCGGCTCGTGCGAGGCGCACTGTCCGCAGCACATCTCGATCATCGAGGAGCTGAAAGCGGCGGCCGCGGCCTACGGCGAATAAGCGCGGGACAAGTAAAGAACAGAGAAAGGGAGCTTCCGGCAGAACCGGAGGCTCCCTTTTTGCGCCGGCGGGCGATCAGAATACAAAGCATTCGCTGCCCCGCCGGCGGCAGCATCTTTTCATGAACCGCGCCTGCCAGCCCTTTTTCTCGACCATATAAACACAGTCGCACTGCTCGATAAACCGGCGGCGGCGCGCCTTTAGCGCACGGCAGTACGCCCAGTCGCCGAGTTCCTCCGACGGCAGAGGCTCCGCAAACGTGCGCAGGTCGCGGCCGCTTTCCTCCGCCCAGCGCGCGCCGACCGGGTTGCTGCCGTCGGCAATGTCGGTGACGACCACATGCAGGTTCTTAAAAAACAGATCCGCTATAAAATTAAGCAGGGCGAGATGACTTTCGGCATCGAGCGTGCTGCGGCTGAGCCTCCCCACAACGCCGATGCACAGAACCTCTTCATCTCTCATGGCTTTCTGCTCTCCGGCACCGCATGGCATACCACCTGCCCGCGCCGCCAATACAGCTTTTCCCGCCTGCACGGCATGGTGAACGGCACCGCTACGGCGCACGGCGTGCCGTTGATCCGGCAGTGCGCCGCGGCCTCGCGCCCGTTTCTCGTGCAGCCGTCCCAAAACAGGACGACAAGGTCGCAGTACCGGGCGAACGCTTCGCCGCCGCAGGCCGGCGGCAGAAAGCCCCCGCAGAACGCGGACGGCGGCGCAATGCACCGAAACGGCAGGCCGCGCCGCACGCACCAGTCGCGGACGGGTTTACCGAGACCGTCCGCATCGCAGACGATCTCGAGGTTTTTAAAGCGCAGACCGCGCAGAACCCTGTCGAGTATTTCATCACTGACACAGCCGTAATGCGCGGTAAGAATTCCGAGTTTCATAGCGCCCACACCCCTATTTAGCCTCAAAACGCATCTATTTTAGATATATTTTGGAAGTAATTTAAAACGATTTTACATCTATTCAGGACACAGCAGGTGAAATTTAATGTAAAATTATGTCAAAATACGTTTAAAGGGGCTTCACAATGGCTGTAAAAACCTTTTCAATCCGCATAGATTCCGATACGCTCGATAAGCTGCACTATATCGCCAATTACGAGGGGCGCAGCGCGAGCGGGCAAATACTTCAAATGATCAAAGTCATGATCCGCGAGTTTGAGGAGGAGCACGGCACAATTGACTTTAAGCGCAAAGCGAAGTGACGGCGCGCTTTGTCAGGGACGATGTGGAAAATTTGCACGCTGTTTTTTCGCCTGCCGCTCCGGTGCTCTATACTCTTTTGCAGAGACTATCCAAAAAGCTGCGGGAGGCCGAACATGAAAGACAAAAAAACCGTTGTGCTCGATTTGACCGGCTGCAAGTCCCTCAGCGAAATGCACCTGCGCATCCGCGACGCTTTCCGCTTCCCCGATTCTTACGGGCAGAACTGGGACGCGTTCTGGGATTTGATGCGCACCGAATGCGACGCGGAGCGCATCGTCGTGCGCGGCCGCGATACTGTGCCGGAAAGCCTCGCCCCGAGCGTTGAAACGCTGTTCAGGCTGTTGTACACGGCCGACGGCTACTTCACACAGGTCATCGGCCGCGCCGGCATCGAAATTCTGGACGAATCTCCGCCGGCCGACGACGAAGAGGACGGGCGCACGGAGGCCGAAAAAAACGTTGTGCTCGATTTGACCGGGTGCAAGTCCCTCGGCGAAATGCACCTGCGCATCCGCGACGCCTTTCACTTCCCCGATTTTTACGGGCAGAACTGGGACGCGTTCTGGGATTTGATACGCACCGAATGCGATGCGGAGCGCATCGTCGTGCGCGGCGGCAATACCGTGCCGCAGGACCTCGTCCCGAGCGTCGAGATGCTGTACAGGCTGCTGCGCGAAGCCAACGACGACGGCGCGCGGTACGGCGAACAGGCCGAGCTGGAAATTCAGGGGTGACGTTCGCAGCATGGCTTTTGCCTGCTCCGCGGTACAGGCAAAATTTCAGCGAAACTGCGCCTGACTGCTTTTACAATCCCCAAAGCTGTGCTATACTGTAGGTAAAGAGGGGGCGGATGGATTGTGAACAAGACATGGTCGGCGCTGAATAAAACGATGCAGGCACAAATCAAAGGGAAAGATACCTTTGAAGCGGGTCTGAACACACTGTTTGACCTGCGGAAGCAGTTGATGGAAGTGCTGACCGCATTGCGTGCGGAATTGAGCAGAAAAGATTTTAACGCAATCCCATTCAAAAATGCCGGCGGCTACCACAGCAAAACGATTGCCTATTCCATTTGGCATATTTTCCGTATAGAAGATATTGTTGCACACACGCTGATCGACGGAAGCGAGCAGGTGTTTTTTTCGGGCAATTATCGGGCGCGCATCCATTCCCCTATAATCACGACGGGAAATGAGCTTGTAAAAGAGCAGATAGCAGATTTTTCAAAGCAGCTGGATTTAAACGAGCTTTACGCCTATATTTTTGAGGTAAAGGACAGCACCGAGCAGATACTCGGGCGCTTATCCTGCGACGCACTGAAAAGGAAAATACCGGAGGAAAGAAAAGAAGCGCTGAAGTCCTTGAACGTCGTGAGCGAGGATGAAAACGCGGTCTGGCTTCCAGCGTATTGGTGCGGCAAAGATATTCGGGGCTTGATACAAATGCCGTTTTCAAGGCATTGGATCATGCACATCGAAGCAAGCCTGCGCATAAAAAACAAGATTCACCCATAGGTGCAAATCCGGCCTGCCGCAGATCACCGGACGAAGCCGACAAAAAAGGGCGCTCCCACGGCGGGAAGCGCCCTCTTTTTCATCCAATTTCTATCCGATTTTATCCGATTTCCAGCTTCGGCACGCGCTGCATGCACGCTTCGATCGCCGCGCGGTCCGGCAGGGCGGGGATCGCGCCCTTCTTCGTCGCGCAGACCGAGCCCGCGGCGTTTGCGAAATCCGCCGCCGCGCACAGCGTATCGAGCGAGAGCGCCGCAACCGGCTGCCCGGCCTCGATCAGCTTC
>URQJ01000157.1 GCA_900549945.1 uncultured Oscillospiraceae bacterium | reverse complement strand
GGGGCAGGTCAGCGCGCGTCCGGCCGCCACAGCCAGCGTTGGGGCGAGATAGTGCCCGTTCGGGCAGCGGTGGCTCGCGAGCCGCGAAAACATCAGGCGCAGACTGTTCAACAGCTCGGTGCCCGTGCCGAAGGTGCTGCGGATACCCGGAACGCCGGGGCGCTGGTGCAGCGCCAGCGCAGCGGGAACGTACAGCACCTCGTCCACATCGGCCTTTGCGGCCTGCGTCATGCGGCGGCGCGCGTAGGTGGAGAGCGCCTCCAGATAGCGCCGGGAGCCCTCCGCATACAGCACGCCGAGCGCGAGCGAGGATTTGCCGGAGCCGGATACCCCGGCGATGCCGACGATTTTGTTCAGCGGCACGTCGACATCGATATTTTTCAAATTGTGCACCCGCGCGCCCCGGATGCGGATCTCCTTCGGAGCGTCTGTTTTTTCTCTCATAAAAGCACCTGCAAGCGATAGATTTTGAATCTATTATAGCACGGCGGCGGCGGAATGTCCACGCGGCAGGCGGGGCTGAATCGATGCAAACGCAGATTTTCGCGGAACAAAAAGAAAAACATTGACAAATGTAGAAAATATGGTATAATAAATCACGTTGAGCGCGAGTGCTGGAATTGGCAGACAGGCACGTTTGAGGGGCGTGTGTTTATGACGTACGGGTTCAAGTCCCGTCTCGCGCACCAAACTAAAAGAATCCGAACCTATTTCCAATCGGAGATGGGTTCGGATTCTTTGTCTTTGCAGGACCTTGCGCCCCTCCCCGCAAAGGAGGCTCCCGCCCGCCGCTGTTCGGGCGTTCCGTTTCAGATACTCAGTCAAGCGCCGGCGCGCGCTCAAAATCACGTGCGGAGCCATAATTTTTCAGCCCTTTCCGTTTGCAGAGCATTGAACTCGAGCGGATGCACATGGTCTGTAAAATCAATTTCACACAAAATCCCGGTTGCGCAGCCAAGTTTGTATAGGCGGTGAATTCAGATTTCAAGCATCCGGCTCCAAAGCGTGACTAAAAATGCCGTTGTCATTTTGATAATAGGAAAGCGCCTCAATCCTCGCTTCTCTGCTATCCCTACCAAACCGATGCTGCCATCCTGCCAAATCGAGCAGTCTGGCGTTGCAGTAGACAAAAGTACAATTCAAGAAAGATCAAGCTGCGCTTCTACAATTCATGGCTCCCTCCCGAACATCCGTCTCTTGATTTTTCCAAGGAAAAAATATATTATTGGCTGAAAATACAAGGGATTGGGGATATTTTTATGGCAGACCTCTATGATTTTCCGGATATATACGACGAGCGATTTTCAGAGGCGGCAAACGCAGCCTATCGGGAACACTATCGAAAAATATTCTCCGGCTGTAAAATCATCGATATTTTGGATTGCAGCTTCGGCACAGGTGATCTGACCTTCGAACTGTGTGAACTTGGCTATCAGGTTTCCGGCTCAGATTTAAGTCGGAGTATGCTCACAAAAGCGGCGCAGAAGGGCTTTACCGTGGACTTGACCTGCTGTGATTTCAGAGAATTATCCAAACACTTTGACCGGGATTTCAGCTGTGTAATGAGCACCGGAAACGCGCTGGCCCATGTAGACCACGCCGGTGTCGTTCAAACCCTGCGCGAAATGGACCGCCTGATCCGTCCCGGCGGGTATCTGTATCTGGATTCCCGAAATTGGGATGCGGCGATGAAAAGGCAGGACCGGTTCTTCTTTTCCTCCCCATTCATTCGGCCAGACGGCGTGCGAATCCATTACGTACAGCTTTGGGATTATCATTCTGACGGCACCATAACCATCAACATCCTTCACGCACACGAGTCGGAGGGAAAAATTATCCGGCAGACAATTTTTGAAGAGCATCTGACGCCCTTTTCCGTCGAGCTGGTTCAAGACACATTGGGGGAACTTGGGTACCAAGAGCAGATAATAAAGCCTCTGCCCTATTTTCAGGAGCAGCGGTTTGAGGATATTGGATGGTATTGCCTGCGCGCAAAAAAACCTCTTGATCCGAGGTTTTGATTTATTTCAAAAAAATTCCGGATACCCATGAAAGGTATCCGGAATTCTTTGGTTGCGGGGGCAGGATTTGAACCTACGACCTTCGGGTTATGAGCCCGACGAGCTACCGAACTGCTCCACCCCGCGATATATTCACTTTTCGAGTGCTTTGTTATTATACACCATGCGTGCGATAAATGCAAGCCCTTTTTTCAAAAAAGTGAATTTCTTTTTGCGCGCTGGAAATGACGCGCGCGCATAGGCTTGCAGCGTCCGCCGCAGCCGAGGCGGGCGCTGCAAATCTGCGCTTATCTTCTCTTTTTTCCCTTTGCGCCGCGGCCGGACGCCGGCCCCTCCCAGCGGCGGCTGACGGGGACGCTCCGCCGCTTTTCCGCATGCTTCTGCGCGGCGGGTGTTTTTTGCAGAAAGCGCGTATCGCCGTGGCGGGGGCGCAGCAGGCATTTCGGGCCGGTGCCGACGAGGTCGCGGCGGTTGGCGCGGATCAGCGCCTCGGTCACGAGCTCGTAGTTTTTCGGGTCGCGGTACTGGATCAGCGCGCGCTGCATCGCCTTTTCGTGCGGATCGCGCGCAACATAGATCGGCTTCATCGTGCGCGGGTCAAGCCCGGTGTAATACATGCAGGTCGAGATCGTCGAGGGCGTTGGGTAGAAATCCTGCACCTGCTCGGGCATGTAGCCCAGCTCGCGCAGGTATTCTGCGAGCCGGATGGCGTCCTGCAACGTGGAGCCGGGATGCGAGGACATCAGATACGGCACGAGGTACTGGTCGAGGTGCATTTCGGCGTTCAGCTCTTTATACCGCTTGGCAAAGCGGCGGTACACGCTGTTCTGCGGCTTGCCCATCATGCGCAGAACGCCGTCGGAGACGTGCTCGGGCGCCACCTTGAGCTGCCCGCTCACGTGGTACCGGACGAGCTCGCGGAAAAACGTCTCATCTTTGTCGTTGATCAGGTAATCGAACCGAATGCCGGAGCGCACGAACACGCGCTTGACCTTCGGCAGTGCGCGCAGCTTTCGCAGCAGGGCGACGTAATCGCTGTGGTCGATCTCGAGGTTCGGGCACGGCTCCGGGAAAAGGCACTGGCGCTTTTGGCAGGCCCCGTGCTGTAACTGTTTCTTGCAGGCCGGCTGGCGGAAATTCGCCGTCGGGCCGCCGACGTCGTGGATGTAGCCTTTGAAATCCGGCTCCTGCGTGATCTGCCGCGCCTCCTCGAGCAGCGATTCGTGGCTGCGCGTTTGAATGATGCGCCCCTGATGGAAGGTCAGCGCGCAGAAGCTGCACGCGCCGAAGCAGCCGCGGCAGCTTGCAAGGCTGAACTTGATCTCCTCGATGGCCGGGATACCGCCGGCGGCCTCGTAATCCGGGTGGTAGGCGCGGGCATACGGCAGCGCGTAGACCGCGTCCATCTCCTCGGTAGAAAGCGGCTTCTGCGGCGGGTTCTGCACGAGAAAGAGATTGTCCGCCGGATACGGCTCGACAAGCGTTTTCGCCGTGAATGGGTCGGTGTTGAGATATTGCCGGTAAAAGCTCTTCGCGTACAGCTCCTTGCTCGTCGCAATTTTGTCGAAGCCCGGCAGGCGGATGGCGTCCGGCAAGTCGGGCTGAACGGCGGTCTTATACACGGTTCCGCGCACAAATGTGATGTCCCGCACCGGGATGCCGCTGCGCAGCGCCTCGGCGATCTCGACGATCGAACGCTCGCCCATGCCGTAGGAGATCAGATCGGCGCCGGAGTCGAGAAGAACGGAGCGCTTCATGCGGTCCGACCAGTAGTCGTAGTGCGCGAGGCGGCGCAGGCTCGCCTCGATGCCGCCGAGGATAACCGGCGTTTTCTTGTAGGTGCGGCGAATCAGGTTGGCGTAGACGACCGCGGCGTAATCGGGGCGCAGCCCCATTTTTCCGCCCGGCGAGAAGGCGTCCGTGCGGCGGCGCTTTTTGGAGACGGAATAGTGGTTGACCATCGAATCCATGTTGCCGGCAGAGACGAGAAACCCAAGCCGCGGCTCGCCGAGCGCCGAGATGCTCGCGGGGTCGCGCCAGTCCGGCTGGGCAATGATGCCGACCGAGAAGCCGCTGGCCTCGAGCACACGGGCAATGATTGCCGTGCCGAAGGACGGGTGATCGACGTAGGCGTCGCCGCTGATGTAGACGAAATCGAGCTGCTCGATGCCGCGGGCCGCCATATCCGCTTTGGAAACGGGGAGAAATCTGCTTCTATCCATATTGCTTTCCCAACTTTTTCGTAGTATTGTTTTTCAGTATACCACAAAACCCGCAGAAAAGAAATGGTTTTCGATTGCTTCCGCGGCGGAATTGTGCTATGCTGATGCAAAAGGGAGGGATTTCATGCAGTGGCGCACGGCAAAACCGGAAGATCTGCCGCAAATCAGGGCGGCGTTTGCGGCGATTATCGAAAGGATGAACCGGGACGGCGTTCCAATCTGGGACGATTCCTATCCAGCTATGGCTTTTCCGGAGGACATTGCGCGCGGGAGCCTGTATATACTCGACGACGGCGGGGCGGTCGCCGCCGCCTTTGCACTGTTCGCGCTTGAGGGCGCGGATGACGTGCAGTGGCGTGCGCCTGCGGTGCGTGCGGTCGGCCTCGGGCGCTTTGCCGTCCACCCCGATTATCAGGGGCGCGGCGTGGGGCTTTCGGC
>URQJ01000156.1 GCA_900549945.1 uncultured Oscillospiraceae bacterium | reverse complement strand
CGGCGACCACCGAGATCTACACTCTTTCCCTACACGACGCTCTTCCGATCTAGGGTATTCCGGACGCACGGATAGCTTTTTTATGCAGCAGTCTTTGCCTTCTCAACCAGCGCCTTGAAAGCAGCCTCATCAGCGATTGCGATCTCGGAAAGCATCTTTCTGTTGAGTGTCACACCGGCCTTCTTGAGGCCGTTCATGAACGCGGAATAGGTCGTGCCGTTTGCGCGGCAGGCCGCGTTGATTCTGGAGATCCACAGGCGGCGGAAGTCTCTCTTCTTCTGCTTTCTGCCGATATAGGCATAATTGCCGGACTTCATGACGGCCTGCTTCGCCATCTTGAAGTGTCTGCTCTTGGAACCCCAATAGCCCTTTGCGAGCTTCAGAATCTTCTTTCTTCTCTTGCGCGTAGCGAGCGCACCCTTAACTCTAGCCATTTATGTGAACATTCCTTTCCATGTTGAATTCCGGCCGGCGCATAATGCAGCGCCCGGCCGCGAAAGCCGTGATGCCGGTCTGCATGAAGCCCTGCGGCTCCACCCGGCGGCGTTTTCCTCTGCTCTCCGCTTACGCGTAGGGGAGCATCTTCTTGACGGCCTTCACGCTCGTCTTATCCGTGACGGTCGTGCCGCGCGCATGGCGCTTCGACTTCGCGGTTTTGCCGTGGCCGTTCAGAAGGTGGCTCGTATATGCATGGCCGCGGATGACCTTTCCGTTTTTGGAAATCTTCAGGCGCTTCTTCGCGCCGCTGTGTGTTTTGAGCTTCGGCATTTTAAAGTCCTCCTTGAAATTGTTATTTAACGGGCTTGGGGGCGAGGAACATCAGCATGTTTCGACCCTCGAGCTTCGCGGGCTTTTCAACATTTGCAATCTCTGCAAGTGCTTCAGCGAAACGCTTCATGATGTCTGCACCCAGTTCCGGATGACCCATCTCTCTGCCGCGGAAACGGATCGAAACCTTAACCTTGTTGCCTTCGGAAAGGAAACGCGAGGCGTGGTTCTTCTTCGTTTCGAAGTCGTGGGTATCAATGTTGAGCGATAAACGTATTTCCTTGATCTCGACGACGCGCTGGTTCTTTCTGGCTTCCTTCTCGCGCTTCGCCTGCTCGAAACGGTATTTGCCGTAATCGATGATCTTGCATACGGGCGGCGTGGCCTGCGGAGCAATCTTGACAAGGTCGAGATTTTTCTCCGCCGCGAGATTCAGGGCGTCGCGTGACGACATAATGCCGAGCTGTGCGCCGTCCGGGCCGATCACGCGCAGCTCTCTGTCGCGGATCTCTCCGTTTATCTGTAGTTCCTGTTTGCTAATGGTTAAGCACCTCCATCACACGTGCGATAACTTGTTTTCGCGGCTCCATGCAGCAAATAAGCGGGCAGAAAACCTCTGCCCGCAAATCAACTCAGCTGAAACGCCGTTCGGCGTTCTCTGCTATATTGACCTGTGTCAGACGGTACTGCACGGGTGTGAGCGCATGGCTCCACTTTGTTTCCTGAATGATTATACTACGTCCCTCTCCCCTTGTCAACGGGAAAATAAAGTTTTATTCGAATATTTCGCGCACGATGTCCTCGATGCGCGGCTCGACCGCGTAGATGTTCTTCGGGTCGTAACAGCGGATCAGGCCGATCATTGCGTCGCGCGAGCTCTCCCCCGCCGCCGAAAGGCACAGCGTGTGCCCGTCCCGCTCCAAAATCCTAAAGCCCGCGGGCGGCGCGCCGTCCGGCGCCGCGCCCTCGAACTCAAGCTTAAAGACCGTGCCGCGCCTGTATTTTTCCTTGAAACCGCCGAGCGAGCCGTCGAAGAGCTTCGTGCCCTGATCGATGAGGATCAGACGGCTGCACACAGCCTCGATGTCGTCCATGTCGTGCGTCGTCAGAATGACCGTCGTGCCCCTTTCGCGGTTGATCGTGCGCACTGCGTCGCGCAGCACCTTCTTGCTCATCACGTCAAGGCCGATCGTCGGCTCGTCGAGGTAGAGCACATCCGGGTCGTGCAGCAGCGCGATCGCGACGTTCGCCTTCATCTTCTGCCCGAGGCTGAGCTGGCGCACCGGCTGGTCGATGAACTCGCCCATGCCGAGCAGCTCGGTGTAAAACGCGCAGTTTTTCCGGAACACGTCCCGCGGCGTGTCGTAAAGGCTCTCGTAGAGGTCAAAGGTATCGGAGATCGGCAGATCCCAGTAAAGCTGCGAGCGCTGGCCGAACACGACGCCGATGTGCTTCGCGTTCTCCTTTCTGTCCTTATACGGCACGATGCCGCCGACCGAAACCGTGCCGCTTGTCGGGATCAAAACGCCCGAAAGCATCTTGATCGTCGTCGATTTGCCCGCGCCGTTCGGCCCGATATAGCCGACGATCTCGCCGCGCTCTATCGAAAAGCTCACGTCGCGCACGGCACTTTTCACCCTGTATTCGCGGTGAAACAGCGATTTTACCGCGCCCGCAAAGCCCTTTTCAGTCTGCGCGATGCGGTAATCCTTGCAGAGATCCCGCACTTCAATAAAGCTCATTGCAATTCCCCTCTCTTTCTTACGAGCCCGTGCTTTTGTAATGGCTGAGGCCCCAATTCCACAAAACGACGCTCAAAGCGAAGCAGAGCGCGCCGACCGCCGGCGTGAGGTACGGCAGCACCGCCGGAAAGCCCGCCGGCACCGCCTTACCGAGCAGCAGCGAGGCCGGGTAGAAATTTATAAACGCAAACGGCAGGATGAACGTCAGAATAAATTGGATGCCGCGCGGGTAAACGGTGATCGGATAATCCGTGAACTTTTTCATGTTGAAGAGCAGGAAATCGAGCACCGGGTTTTCGTTGACCGTGAAGAAGCTCATGACGGAGCTTGCGATCAGCGCCGCAGCCTGAATGAGCGCCGCGCCGAGCACCACAAGCACGAGGCGCAGAAGGTTCAAAAGCGTGCACGAAAAGCCGACGCGCACGAGCGCGAACACGATGACGGAAACGGACAGCGTAAAATGGCTGACATAGCCGATGTTGAAGCCCGCGAACATCTCGTGGACGAACGGGTGCAGCGGCTTCGTGAGCGAGGCATCGAACTCGCCCGAGCGGATTTTTCCGCTGAGTCCCTGCGCCGGCGTGAAGAAAAAGGCCGCGCCGATCGAATACGACAGAATCGAGATGCCGTAGAGCAGAAGCACCTCGTCCGCCGTCCAGCCGCTGAGGCTTTCAAAGCTCGAGACCATGATGAACAGCGTCGCAAACGTCGCGCCGTAGCTGAGCCACTGCCCGACGATGCCCGCGAAATACGTGCTGCGGTACGCCGTCTGTATGCGGAACGCCACGCGGACAAAGGCGCCGAACAGCTTCAGATATTTTTTCATCTTCGCACCCTCCCCTCAGCCGCCGTTGACCGTCAGGCCCTGCACGGCGCTGCGCCACATGACACGGTCGAGCAGCCCAAGCACGAGAAGCCATGCGAGCGCGCAGAGGATCGGCACCCACGCCTCACCGGCCGGCGTGCGGCCGAGCAGGAGGTTCACCGGTTCAAAGGCGACATAGCGGAACGGCAGCACATAGCTGACCGTCTGCAGCGCCTTTGGATAGAACCACAGCGGCACCGCCGTGCCGCCGAAAAATGTCGTCAGCGCGCTGACGTACCAGCTTAAAAACCAGCACCGCTGGATGCGGAACGCGAGCAGGCCAAAGGTGTACGTCAGCTCGAACATCAAAAGCACGCCGAGCACGAGCGACACAAGAAACGCCAGCACGCTGCCGATTTCCGGCGCCTCTGCGCCGCCGAGAAAAAAAGCCCCGACTGCGGCAACCGGAAGCACGTTCGTCATCACGCTGAACGCGTTCTTTCCGAAAATGTTTGCCAGAAGATAGTATTTGTACGAGATCGGGCGCAGCAGCTCCATCGCGATGGAGCCATCGGTCACGGCGGCCTCGATCGTCGTCGCGATATTCGCGCGCGTCAGCTTGGACACGAACGTGTTTACGATGACGAACAGCACCATGTCCGTGAAGCTCGTCCCGCTTTGCAGACCCGTGCCGAGCAGCGCGTGCCACAGGCAGATCTGGATCGCAAACGACAGCAGCGTGCTCGCGGCGCTGCTCAGCGTCGCCGCGCGGTAAATCATCTGCGATTTAAATGCTTTTTGGAACACAATCCGGTATTTCCGCATTATACAACCCCTCCCAAGAATTGTGCGGGTACCGCGGCCTTGCCGCCTTTCCCGCGTGCGCCCGCGCTGTTTACAGCGGATTTTTATTATAGCAGAGCGCCTGCCTGCGGTCAACGAAAAAGCCGCATAAATCGTCGTTATGCGGCTTTTTTTCACAATTCAGTTGTTTCCGGCAGAACCGGCTCGCCAAGCCAGAATGAATACAGCATGCACGCGGCGACCGGCTTCTTGAACACGCGGGCCATCGCCTCGCCGTACAGCACGAGCTGCGTGCCGTAGCGCGCCCAGAGCTCCGCCTTGTCTGCGCAGCGGTCGGTCTTAAAGTCGATGATGTACAGCCTGCCGTTCTCCTCGAACATGCAGTCCACCGCGCCCTGCAAAATGACGGGCAGGGCGGCGTCCTCCCCCTCGAGCGACACGTTGACGAGCTTTGCCGGCACCTGCGCGATGAACCGCTGCTCCTTGTAGACCCGCTCGGCACCGAGCACGCGCCGGCCGAGCGGCGACGCGAAGAACCGGCGCACGCGGCGCAGATCGACGGCCTGCGC
>URQJ01000155.1 GCA_900549945.1 uncultured Oscillospiraceae bacterium | reverse complement strand
ACGGCGCCGAGGACGAGGTGATGGGCGCATGCGGAACGGCGGTTTCCGTGATCCGCCTGCCGCGGGCGTTCCGCCCCGCGCTGTATAAGGGCCTGCTCGCCGAAGAATGCGGCGCCCTCCTGCGCCGGTTCTTTGCGGAGCGCAGAAAGTAAACGGGAGCGCCGGTGCGGAAAGTGCACGGGCGCTTTTCGCGCCGCCTGTGCCGAGCGCATTCGCTTTTTACCGTGTCGCATGCAGCGGAAAATTTTTCGTTTTTTCTTGACAGAGGCGGCAAAAAGGTATATAGTATGAAATATAAAGCTGTATAAATTGTGCAAAATGCGGCTTTATATATCGCTTACATGAAGAAATCAATCCTTTCAGCTAAAAGAAGGCGGACGCAAGTCCTGCTGTTCTTTGTGCTGGAAGGATTTTTTTGTTTATAATTTTATGGATGGAGGCAGTATTTTGAAGCTGACAACAGAGCTGGAGAAAAGAATCGACCGGTGGGTGGACGAGCATATAGAGCGCTTGGCGGAGGATACCTGCAAGCTGATCCGCATCGAAAGTGTGTCCGATAAAACGAGCGATGTAAAGCCCTTTGGACAGGGCTGCCGGGACGCGCTCGCGAAGTACATCGAGCTCGGAGAGGCCTACGGCCTAAAAGCGCACAATTACGAGAACTACGTGGCGAAGCTGTTCGTCCCGGAAAATCGTGGAAAGGCCAAGCAGATCGGTCTCATGGGGCATTTGGATGTGGTTCCCGCGGGGGAGAACTGGATATACCCGCCGTACAAGGGGATTATAAAGGGCGATTGGATCATCGGCCGCGGGTCGCAGGACAACAAGGGGCCCTGCCTTGCGGCGATGTATGCAGTGCTTTGTCTGCGGGATCTGGGAATTGACCTGCAATACGACGTCTGTGCGCTGGCCGGCGCCGATGAGGAAGCCGGCATGGCGGATGCGGAGTATTACGCGCGGCAGCCGGATATACCGGACCTGATCCTCGTCACAGACAGCGGCTTTCCCATCTGCTACGGGGAGCGCGGGATCGCGCGCGGCTGGCTGAAATCCCGCCGCCGCTTGTCCGAAAATATAGTGGATCTCCATGGGGGAAGCGCAGTCAACCAGATTCCGGATACGGCGGAGATCGCGCTGCGGATGACGCCGTCGCTCAAGGAAAGGTGGAAAGCCGCGCCCTCGCTCGAAGCGCGGCAGGCGGGGGAAACGCTGGTGGTGACGGGGCGCGGAAGAGCCGGGCACATCGCCTCGTCCCGTGAAACGGAGAACGCCGTCGGCGTGCTGCTCAGAACGGTGCTTGAAGCGGGCCTGCTGGAGGACCCTGCGGATGCGGAGATCCTTAGCGCGGCCGAAAAGATGATCAGCAGCCGCTGCGGGGAGGTGTTCCGGCTTTCGGACGCGGCAGAGGTGCGGGATGTGCGCTGCGGCTGCGGCATAGCGGGGCTGGAGGACGGCGCGCTGAAGTTCTCGTTCAACCTGCGCTGCCCGGTCTCTCTCGATGAAAGGCGGGTGCTGGATCAAGTCGTACGCTATGGCGAGCAGGCCGGGTTCGAGCCCGTGGAGGCCGGCGTTCTGCCCTCCAATTATTTTCCGAAGGAGCGGCCGGTCATTCAGATACTGAACCGCGTGTTCAACGCGGTGACGGGCTTGGCGCTCGAGCCGCAGGTTTTTGCGGCGGGCACGCATGCCCGAAAGCTGCCCAATGCGGTGGCCTACGGCCCCGGCATACCGGAGCCGTCGTATTACCCGGGGAAAGAGGCGCTGTTCCCGCAGGGGCACGGCGACTGCCACATGCCCGATGAGGCGCAGTCGATTCCCGCACTGAAAGAGGTCCTGCGCATCTACATCCGGGGTGTGATCGCGCTCGACGGCGAGGTGCTGACGAAAGGAGAGGCCACATGAACATGGAGGACCGCCTTTCCCGGGCGCAGGCATTTTTGAAGAGCGGGCAGGGCATGCTGCTCACGGCGCCTTGGCACCGCAGATTCCTGCTGAAATTTCCCTCGTCGGCAGGCACAATATTCCTCACGGCGGAAAGGCGCTTTTTCATTGTGGATTTCCGGTATATCGAGGCGGCGCGCGGCATCGGGAACGGCTTTGAAGTGATTTTGCAGGAGGAGCTTGCCGTGCAGCTTCGGGCGCTGGCAAAGGAAAACGGTGTCACAGCGGTTCTGACCGACGCAAAGGCGCTGTCCTTTGAGGAACTCGAGGCGCTTCGCCGGCTTTTCGAACGGGATTGTTTGAAGGCCAGCGGCAGGCTGACCGATTTCTTGGGCGCGCTGGCGCAGGAGGAAACGGAGGAGGAAAATCGGTGCGCGGAACGGATCCGCGCGATTGCCGAGCGGGTGGAAAAGCGCTTTGCGCGCTTTGTGCGCGCGGGCGCATCACTGGAGGGCCTGAAGCGGAAGCTGGGGCAGATCAGAGGGGAGGAGGGCGACGAAAGCCGCACCTTTGCCGCGGAATTTGCCGTGCAGAGTGGAAAAGCGGAAGCCTGCGTGGCAGAGGGCGTTCTCCCTGCCGGCAGCACGCTCTGCGTCCGGTTTGCGCTGGAGGCGGGCCTTGTATCCCGCGGGCAGGCGATGCGCTTTCCCGTGAAGGCGCTGCCCGCCGTGCCGGTGCAAAGCCGCCGGGCAGCCCTTTGTGCGCTGCTGTGGGAGGAAAACAGCGCCGTGCTGCTCTGCGGCCGCCCCAGCATCCGCTATTATATCGGGGCCGATCCGGGGCCGGAATCGCAGCTTCTCCTCACGCATTCGGAGATACTGCTTTTTAGCCGGCGGCGGCCGGCGGTTTCGGGGATAACCGTTCTGCCCGGAGATTTTGAGGGAATGCCTGCAAAGGCCGCGGCATATCTGGAGGCGGCCGTGCGAGCGGCGGGCGTCCGAAAAATCTACGCGGAGCCGGATATTCCGATGAAAGCGCTGGGCGTTTGGCGCGGGCTGCCCTGCCCGGTGGTTCCGAGCCGTGCGCTGGAAGAAAGGATTTACAGCCGGAGAAGCGTGAAAAGGGAAGAGGAGCTCGCGCACATTCGTGCGGCGCAGGACGTCACGGACCGCGTCTTTCTCGAAGCGCTCAATTACATCCATGCGGGGATGACGGACATCGAGATTCAGCGGATGGTCGGCATGCTGTTTTATGAGATGGGCTCGCAGATGGATTCCTTCGACCACGTGTGCGGCTGCGGCCCGGATACCGCCAAGCCGCACGTAAAGCCGACGGGACGCGCGGCCCGGCGCGGCGATTTCGTCATGCTGGATATCGGCGCCAGTGTGGACGGCTATGGCTCCGATATGACGCGCATGGTCGGCATAGACGCGGTCGATGCGGAGAAGCAGGAGATCTACAATCTGGTTCTCGAGGCGCAGAACGCGGGCATACAGGCGGCCCGCGCAGGCGCGGTCTGCTGTGCGGTGGACGGCGCCGCGCGGCAGCGGATCAGCGACGGCGGCTTCGGGCCGTATTTCCTGCACGGCCTCGGGCACCCCGTCGGGTGCGGAGGGAAAGAGGGGCCGCGGTTCAGCCAGAGCGACACAAGCGTGCTTCGCCCCGGCGTTGTGATGACGGTGGAGCCCGGTATTTACCTGCCCGGGCGGTTCGGCGTGCGGATTGAGGATATGGTGTACATAGGCGAGCAAGGCACCGAGAATCTAACGCACAGCCCAAAGACGCTGCCGTGCGTTAAGTAAATCCGTCCGCCGCAGGGGAACGGGGGAGGCAAGGCGTTTCCGGCAAAAAATCGACGGGCGCGTTCCCCTTGCGAATTGGATGCTTTTATGTTAAGATTTTATTCATATTCAACAATCTGCGGGAGGGATGGCAGTGCGTTTATGTTCTTTAAAGACAACCTTTTCCAAGATGATCGTCTCCTATCTCATGGTTCTGGTGGTTCCGCTGATTTTTGGCATTTCGCTCTATGCGACGACGCTCGGCATTACGAGGCGAAATGTTGAGGAAGCGAATTTGTCTGTTTTGAATAACGTGCGGGACAGCGTGAACATCAGCCTTTCGGGCATCAGCAGCATGATGCGCGCTTTGCTGAGCGACGGCAATATTACGGCACTGTCGAACAAAGACCAGTATGCGGCCGAGGATTATAAGGCGATGGATGAGATCCAGAGCACCCTCTCTATGTCACTGCTTTCGAACGCTTATATCGACGACATCCTCATCTACTTCCACAAGGCGGATTTTATTTTGAGCAGCAAAAGCTACTTGGGCCGGCTCGGGAGCATGTCGGGGTATTCCTCTACGGTCGGGCTGGATGTCACGGATTTTGCGGAGCAGATCGGCGGCGCCGAGGCCTACAGCCTCCGTCTGGTGGCTTCCAATCACGGCACGGCGGCGTTTATCACCGCCCCCGGCACCTCGATCAGCGGGAAAAATAACGTCGTTTCAGTTTTGGTGCGCCTGAAAACCGGACTGCTTGAGGAGATGATCGTTTCGGACGACTGCCGCACCTTCCTTGTGGACGCCTCCGGCAATACGTTTTCAGGCGAGGCGGGCGTCCGGCTTTCAGGGGAGAGCGGCGCATGGACGCTGGAAAGGACGCAGAGTGCGGCGGAAAACAGCCGGTGCATCGAAACGGAGGATACGGTTTTTCAGATCCGCTACGTCCGGTTCGTCCCGGCAGAGATCTATTACAGGTGTAGTAGTCAAGAAAAGTAGACACGAAAAATATTTATTTTTGATTTGCTTTTTC
>URQJ01000154.1 GCA_900549945.1 uncultured Oscillospiraceae bacterium | reverse complement strand
CGCCCGACGGAACGCCGCCCGGACAAAAACAATGACGGGAGGGGCGCTTCCGGAGCAACCGCATCGAAATCAGGAAACCGGAGGTATTTTCCGTAAATCCGATCCGGCAGCCGGGCCCGACGCACGGGCACCGAAAAAACCGGGGCGGAAAGGGACGACATCCGGGAATTTTTCCTATCTTTGATTAATCAGCCCTTATACAAAACATCGTTATCATTATAATGCGCCCGATAAAAATACGCCACGACAGGATCTGCCTGAAACCGTTTTCGATCGAATGGGTAAACTACCATTGTTTCTCCATCCTGTTAATTATTTCCGGGATATTCTTTTCCTGTTATTTTGTCCGCGACCTCATTCAGGGATTTCGGGATCGGTATTGGCTGGCCGCGCTCCTGCTGTTCGGCGCGGGCTTTGCCCTCCATGTGTTACAACGCAGGAAACTGAAGTTCAAGAGTATCCCGCTCTCCGGGCAACACGACGGACTGAAAGATCGGATACGGAAACTGCTGTCCGACGAGGGATGGAGGATCGAATACGACAATCAGCGTTATTTGCAGGCCGCAAACCGAAAGGGCATCCCCTATCTGGACTGCGACTTGCTGATCTTGAGCTGGAGAAGCGATGAAATCCGGTGGGCTCTGGTCTACGATCCGTGGTATAACATCGCAGGGGGAATATTTACGTTCAACAGATACGGACGGAAAACCGTAAAGGCGATAAAGGCGCTCGCCGCCGAACCGGCGGAAACTCCTGCTCCCCGAAAAATCGGATAGGCCATGGCCGGACTCTATTTCCACATACCGTTCTGCAAACGCATCTGCGCCTACTGCGACTTCTACAAGAGCGCCCGGCTGGAGCAGATGGACGGCGTGACAGCCGCCATGCACCGCGAACTGGACGAACGGCAGGATTACCTGCGCGGCGAAGCGGTCACGACCCGCTATTTCGGCGGCGGCACGCCGAGCGTTTTCGGCGCGCAGCGCCTGTGCCGTGTGCTCGACGCCGTGCGGGCGTCGTTTTGCGTGCGCGCGGATGGGGAGATCACGGCGGAATGCAACCCGGGCGACGTGGATCCGGAATTTTTCAAAACGCTTGCTGCCGGCGGCTTTAACCGGATCTCGATGGGCATGCAGTCTGCAAACGCGGACGAGCTGCGCGTGCTCGGCCGCCGGCACGATGCGGAGACGGTGCACCGCGCGGCACAGGCGGCGCGGGAGGCCGGCATCGGGAATATCTCGGTGGACCTGATGCTCGCCCTGCCGCACTCGAATTGCGGGCTGCTGGGGCGTTCGGTCGATTTCTGCGCCGCGCTCGGCGCCGACCACGTTTCGGCCTACATTTTGAAGATTGAGCCGGGCACGGCCTTTGCGGCGCAGGCGGAAACGCTCGGTCTGCCCGACGAGGACGGCGCGGCGGACCAGTACCTTTTTGTGGTGGACCGCCTGAAGGCGCTCGGCTACGACCAGTACGAGATCAGCAATTTTGCGCGCCCCGGCCGTGAAAGCCGCCACAACTTACAGTATTGGCTCTGCGGGGAGTACCTTGGGCTTGGCCCGGCGGCGCACTCGTTCGTCGATGGACGGCGGTTTTATTTTCCGCGCGATCTCGCGGGCTTTCTCGCCGGCGGCGCGCCGGTGGACGACGGCCCGGGCGGCGCGTTTCCGGAATACGCGATGCTTGCCCTGCGTCTGACCGAGGGCCTGCGCCGAAAGGACTGCGTCGAGCGGTTTGCAGACGGTGACGCGCAGTACGAGGCGGTGCGCCGCACGGCCGCATGGCTGCCGAAAAGCCTCGTTCTAGCGGACCATGAGCGGATCGCCCTGACCGCAGAGGGTTTCCTCGTCTCCAACACGATCCTTTCTGAGATCCTGCCCTGAGCGTCAAAATAAAGGAGATGAAGAAGATGGAAACAGCAGTAAAAAAAAGATTGGCTGTGTTTGGCACGCTGACGGCGATTTTTTTAGCGGCTGTGAGCGTTTTGTACTGGCAGACGCGCAGCGGGCTTTGGCTTACAGTCTGCATGTTTACGCCTGCGGTCAGTGCGGTGCTGACGAGGCTCCTCACGCGCGAGGGCTGGAAGGATTTGTTCTTAAAGCCGCATTTTAAGGGCAGTATAAAATGGTACATTCTGGCGTGGTTTGCCCCGCCCCTCTTGGCTTATGGCGGTGCGGCGCTGTATTTTCTCGTTTTTCCCGGCGATTTCGCACCGCTCCATTCGAAGTATGCGGCGAGCGCGGGCGCTTTTACGATGGAAGCGTACCTCGAGGCGCTGCAAATGCTGCCGCTTGCGGTGATCGTGAATCCGCTCATGGGGCTTGCGCAGTGTTTCGGAGAGGAATTTGCGTGGCGCGGTTATCTTCTGCCCAAGCTGGGCACGCGTTACAGCCCGGCCGCAGCCGCGGCTTTGACCGGTGTAATCTGGGGAATCTGGCATGCGCCGATCGTTGCGACCGGCTACAACTACGGGGAGGAGCACCCGCTGCTCGGGATAGCTGCAATGATCGTGTTCTGCGTTGTTATCGGCACGATCGCCGGGTTCCTGTTTTTTAAGGTGCGGTCGGTCTGGCCTGTAGTATTGTTTCATGCGGCGCTGAATGGAATCGGCCTGTATACGGCCTCCACCTTATTTATGGGGCGCGAGCCGAATGCCTTTATCGGCCCGGATTTGACGGGCGTGCTCGGCGGCGCCGGGTTCATCCTCGCGGCGGCCTTTTGCCTTGCGGCGCTGGTGCGGCGCAGAAAAAAGGCGGATGAAGATTCTTGAAACGGCGGTTCAATCGGAAAGCCAACCCTGCGCGAAACACAAAAAGAGCGCCCTGCTGAGCCATTTCAGGCGGCAGGGCGCTCTTGCTTTTTTGGATTATTCGATCGATTTCAGCGATTCGGCCATGTCGATGCGGGCGATCTTGCGGCGCATAATGATGTCTGTCACGACCGTGAACAGCAGGACGAGCAGCACGGTCAAAAGGTAGCTGACCGGCGCGATCACGTATTTGAACGAGACCATATCGACCTTGATCTGCTCCATGACGAAAGCGTGCAGCAGAATGCCGAGCGGCAGCCCAGCGGCGATGCCCATCAAGGAGAGCAGGACGTTTTCGCGGAACACGTAGGCGCCGGTTTCCCCGGCGTGGAAGCCCAGTACCTTGATCGTCGCGATCTCGCGCACACGCTCCGAAATGTTGATGTTGCCGAGGTTAAAGAGTACGACGAACGCGAGCGCGCCGGCCGAGGCCAGCACGAGCGCCACAACGTAATTGAGGCTCTGCATCATGTTGTCGATCATGCGGCGGGTGTCGGAAATCACGGAGACCGAGGCCACGCCGTCCTCGTTTGAGAGCGCGGCCGAAAGGCTGTATTCGTCCGCGCCCTCCGCCGTGCGGAGCAGCAGTGTTTTCGGCTCGAAGCCGTCCGAAAATGCTGCGCCGTATGTTTCGCCGGTCATGTAAACGTAGTTCTGCACATAGTTTTCGGCGAGGCCGGCGACCTTGAGCTCGGCCTTGTCGGTGTCGGAGACGGAGACCGTCACGGTGTCGCCGACGCGCACGCCGGCTAGCTCGGCGAGCTTTTCAGTGATGACGATCTCGCCCGCGCCGGGATACGGCACCGTTTCGCCGCCGCGGTGCAGGTCGATGATCTCGGTGATGGCCGGGTCGTCGGACGCGACGAGGTAGACGGACTTTGCCGCGTCACGCCCGGTCAGCTCGCCGGCCGCCATCAGTGCGGCGGCGTCCGTTTCCATCTCGGCGCTGTAGGTCTTTTCGAGCGCCTCGGTATCCGCCTCGGTCAGCGGATCGGCAAACGTGACGGAAAGGTCGTATTTCTGGATGTCGTCGAACTGGTAATTTGCGATATTCGCGACGGAATCGTGGATGCCGAAGCCGGTGAGCACGAGCGCCGTGCAGCCCGCGATGCCGAGAATCATCATAATCATGCGCTTTTTAAAGCGGAAGATATTGCGCAGGGAGACCTTGTGCAGGAATTTCAGCCGCTTCCAGAGCGGCGTGAAGCGCTCGAGCAGAATGCGCTTGCCCGGCTCCGGCGCCTTCGGGCGGATCAGGCTGGCCGGCGTGCTCGTCATCTCGTGGCGGCAGGCGAGGAAGGTCACGCCCGCCGAGCACAGGAGCGAGGCGAGCAGAGCGATGAGAAACAGCGCGGGGTCGTAAAGGCTCACAAAGCCGGGGATCTGGTACAGCATGCCGTAGGCGATCCAGATGACGTAGGGGAAGAGCCAGCCGCCGCCGAAATAGCCGATCAGGCAGCCGAGCGTGGCGGCGCTGCCGGCATACAGCATATATTTTGTATAGACGGCGGCGCGGCTGTAGCCCAGCGCGCGCAGCGTGCCGATCTGCGTCCGTTCGTCGTCGACCATGCGGGTCATCGTCGTGGAGCAGACGAGCGCGGCGATCAGGAAGAAAAAGACCGGGAAGAGCGCGGAGAGCTTTTCGACGATCTGGGAATCGCTCTCAAAGGTGACGTAGCCGGTGTTCGTCTCGCGTGTGAGCACGAAGAGCTCCGGCGCCTCGAGGTCGGAAAGCTCGGCCTTGGCGTCGGCGATCTCCGCCTCAGCGTCGGCAATTTCGGCTTCAAATTCCGCGAGCCCGTCCTCGTATTCGCGCAGGCCGTCCTCGTACTCGGCGCGGCCGTCCGCGAGCGTCTGCACGCCGTCCTCATATTCGGCAAGGCCGCTCCAATACGCGTCGATGCCGCTTTCAAGCTGGGTGAGGGCGCTGTAGGCCGCGTCGAGCTGCGCCTGCTGCTCGGCCTGCTGGCGTTCGAGTTCCTCGGCGCCGCTGTTGTA
>URQJ01000153.1 GCA_900549945.1 uncultured Oscillospiraceae bacterium | reverse complement strand
GGCGGCGCGAGGCCTCCTGCGCGACGAGCTGGCCCATGCGCGTGATCTTGAACGCGGTCTTTTTGATGATGTCGGCGATCGCTGTGATGTCGTCGGTCGGCGCGGATTTCGCGATCGCGGCGCGGACGACGCCCGGGCCGGAAACGCCGACGTTAATGACGCAGTCCGGCTCGCCGGCACCGTGGAAGGCGCCCGCCATGAACGGGTTATCCTCCGGCGCGTTGCAGAAAACGACGAGCTTTGCCGCGCCGATGCAGTCGCGGTCCGCGGTGCGCACGGCCGCCTGCTTGACGATATTTCCCATTTTCTTGACGGCGTCCATGTTGATGCCGGCTTTTGTGGAGCCGATGTTGACCGAGGAGCAGACGAATTCCGTCTCGCTGAGCGCCTCCGGAATGCTCTCGATCAGGGCGTAGTCGCCGGGGGCGAAGCCCTTGTGGACGAGCGCCGAGTAGCCGCCGATGAAGTTGACACCTACGGTTTTCGCCGCGCGGTCGAGTGCCTTTGCGAAATGCACCGGGCTTGCGGCGGGGTTGGCACCGGCGAGCATCGCGATCGGCGTGACGGCGATGCGCTTGTTCACGATCGGAATGCCGTACTCACGGCTGATGTCCTCGCCGGTCTGCACGAGATGCTCCGCATAGCCGCAGATCTTGTCGTAGACCTTTGTGCAGGCCTTATCGATGTCGGAATCGATGCAATCGAGAAGCGAGATGCCCATCGTGATGGTGCGGACGTCCAGATTCTCGTTGTCGATCATGTTGATCGTTTCCAGAATGTCATGTGTGTCGATCATTGGTATCCCCAAACCTTTCGGAAGTAATCAGATTCTGTGCATGGAATTAAAGACGTCCTCGTGCATGACGTGGATCTTGAGGCCGAGGCTGTTTCCGAGCGCTTCAAACTCGTCGTTCAGCGCGCTGAACGGCACGGTACAGCCGCTGATGTCGATCATCATGATCATGGCGAACATGTCCTGCATGATCGACTGCGTGACCTCGATGACGTTTGCGCCCTTGTCGGCACAGATCGCGGAAACCTTTGCGAGGATACCGACCATATCTTTTCCGATGACGGTGACAACTGCTTTCATTTTTCTGCATCCCTTTCGTTGAGAAACGTTGGTGCGCTGCCGGCCGGCCTGCGGCGCGGCATTGCCTTTGCTTTATTATCCAATAAATATGCCGCGGTGTCAAGCGCAGGCGCAATTTAAATTCGGGACTTCCAAAACGCGCGGACCTGTGCTACAATATAAAACTGTATAAAACAGCATACAGTTTTTCAGTTTCTTAGTTTCTCAGTTTTTAGTTTTGTTCTGGATAGGGGATGATCTGCTTGCCTTACAAATTTTTGGCGGACTGCCACAGCCATTCGAACTGCTCGTTTGACGGCGAGGCGCCGATGGCGGCGATGTGCGCGCGCGCCGAGGCGCTCGGCCTCGCGTACTACGCGCTGACCGACCACTGCGAGTGCGACCAGTACAACGGCGCGCCGGAATTCGGCGGAAGGAAATACTTCGATTCGGTGCGCCGCGCGTGGCGGGAGCTGGAGGAAACGAAAAAGCAGTTTCCGAAGCTGCGGTTTTTAAAGGGCATCGAGCTCGGCCAGCCGCTGCAAAACCTGCCGGCGGCGCTCGACGTGCTTTCCGGCCGCGATTACGACGTTGTGATCGGCTCGCTGCACAACATCGCCGGCATGCGCGATTTCTACCACCTCGGCCGGGAGAACCTCTCTGAAACGCAGCTGGACGCGGTGTTTAAGGCGTATTTCGACGAGATGTACGAGATGCTTGAGTGGGGGCAGTTCGACACGCTTGCGCACATCACCTATCCGCTGCGCTATGTCTGCAAGCCCGGCGAAAGGCCGAGCTTCGCGCGCTATGCGCAGCAGCTCGACCGGATCTTCAAAAAGCTGATCGAGACGGACAAGGCGCTCGAGTTCAACACCTCGCGCCTTCTGTGCACTGATGCACCGGTGCTGCCGGACCGCGAGATCTTCTCCCGCTACCATGCGCTCGGCGGGCGGCGCGTCACGCTCGGCGCGGATGCGCACTGCCCGGAGAACGTCGCGCGGGGCATTCCCGAGGCGCTCGATATGCTCCGGGAAATCGGCTATACGGAATACACGGTTTTTGCCGGCCGCCGGCCGCAGCAGATTCCGATCGAATACATACCGGAAGAAAGGGTGTAACTGAAATGGATAAGAAAATGGAAAAGCTCCTCCGCCTTTTGCAGGACAACGCAAAGCTGACCGTGCAGCAGCTCGCGGCCATGCTCGATCTCAGCGAGGAGGCCGTGGAGGCGGCGATCCGCAAGTTTGAGAAGGACGGCGTCGTCAAGGGCTACCGCGCGCTCGTCAACTGGGAGCGCACCGACGTCCACCGCGCCAGCGCGCTGATCGAGCTGCGCGTCACCCCGAAGAAGGACACCGGCTTCGATGCGATCGCCGCACGCGTCAAGGCGCTGCCGGAGGTCGAAAGCGTTTACCTGATGTCCGGCGGCTTTGACCTCGCGGTGATGGTTACGGCGGCGACGATGTCCGAAATCGCGATGTTTGTCGCGAAGCGCCTCGCGACGATCGACGGCGTGCTTTCCACGGCGACGCATTTTGTCCTGACGAAATACAAGGACGGCGGCGTGGATTTTACGGCGGCCGAGGACGAGATTGACGAGAGAGGGAGCAACCTTTGTGATTGATTACAGCAGATACCTGAGTGAACAGGCGCGGAACATCAAGCCCTCGGGCATCCGCCGCTTTTTCGATATTGCAAACGAGATGGACGACGTGATCTCGCTTTCCATCGGCGAGCCGGATTTCCTCACGCCCTGGCACATCCGCGAGGCGGGCATCACGGCGCTCGAGAAGGGCCGCACGCGCTACACGCCGAACCGCGGCCTGATGGCGCTGCGCGAGGAGATCAGCCGCTTCTTCGAGCGGAAATACGGCCTCACGTACCAGCCCGAGTCCGAGGTGCTCGTCACGGTCGGCGGCAGCGAGGCGATCGATATGGCGCTGCGCTGCCTGATCGCCCCGGGTGAAGAGGTCATCATCCCGGAGCCGTGCTTCGTCTGCTACGACCCGCTGACCCGCATGGTTGGCGGCGTGCCGGTTTCCATCAGCACGAAGGTGGAAAATGAATTCCGCCTGACCGCGGAGGAGCTGGAAAGCGCCGTCACCGAAAAGACGAAGGCGCTGATTTTCCCGTACCCGAACAACCCGACCGGCGCCGTCATGCGCCGCGAGCATCTCGAGGCGATCGCCGAGGTCGTGAAGAAGCATGACCTGATCGTTCTCTCCGATGAGATTTACAGCGAGCTGACCTACGGCGGCACGCCGCACGTCTCGATCGCGGCGATCGACGGCATGCAGGCGCGCACGGTCGTCATCAACGGCTTTTCCAAGACGTATTCGATGACCGGCTGGCGCATGGGCTACGCGGTGGGGCCGAAGGAGCTGATCGCGCCGATGACGAAGCTGCACCAGTACGCGATTATGAGCGCGCCGACGATGTCGCAGTACGCGTCGATCGAGGCGCTGCGCAACGGCGACGACGACATCGCCGAGATGCGCGACGAATACGACATGCGCCGCCGCCTGATCGTGGACGGCCTGAACCGCCTCGGCCTCACCTGCTTTGAGCCGGAGGGGGCGTTTTACGTGTTTCCGTCGATTCGCTCCACCGGCATGACGTCGAACGAATTCTGCGAGCGCCTGATCTACGACAAGCGCGTCGCCGTCGTGCCCGGCTCGGCGTTCGGCGCATGCGGCGAAGGGCACATCCGCATCTCCTACGCGTATTCGGTGAAGCACCTGACGGAGGCGCTCGAGCGGATGGCGGCGTTCCTCGAAACACTGCGATGAACCGCGCATATCTGATCCGGCAGGGCGGCTATGATGTGGAGGCGCTCGAAAAGGCTGCCGACCGCATTTTCTCGGCGTTCGGCTTCTATGCGCGGCTTGCGCCGGGCCGGCAGGTGATCTTAAAGCCGAACCTCGTGATGAAATCCGCGCCGGAGGAGGCGATCATCACGCACCCGAAGCTCGTCGCGGCGGTTGCCCTGTGCCTGAAAAGGCGTGGGGCGGAGGTGCTCGTGGCGGAGTCGGGCGGCGGCGTGTACAACACGGCGGTGATGAAAAGCGTGTTCCGCGCCTGCGGGTACACGGCTGCGGCGGAGCAGTACGGCTTTTCGCTCTATACGGAATGCCGCTCGCAGACGGTTGAGCTGCCGCGCGGCGTGCGGTGCGGCGCGCTCTCCGTTCTTGAGCCGTTCGTGCAGCCGCGCGAGGCGCTCGTCGTCAACATCGCGAAGCTGAAAACCCACGGCATGATGGGCTACTCGGGCGCGGTTAAAAACCTGTTCGGCACGGTGCCGGGGCTGATGAAGCCCGAGCTGCACTGCCGCTACCCGGAAAAGGAGCCGTTTGCCGAGATGCTCGTCGATCTGTGCGACTACATCCGGGCGGATTTTTCGTTCATCGACGGCATCGAGGCGATGGAGGGCAACGGCCCGACCGGCGGGGAAAAGCGCTTTGTCGGCGCGCTGATCGGCGCGGAAAGCCCGTATGCGGCGGATCTCGCCGGCGCGGCCGTCATCGGCATGCGCCCTGAGGAGATTTTGACGCTGCAAAACGCGTGCGCGCGCGGCCTGTGCGCGGATACGCCGCTCGAGCTGCTCGGCGACCCGCTTGAAAGCGTGCGGGTGCCGGATTTCAAGCGCGCGCGCTCGAGCGACGTCGATTTTCTGACACGCGTGCCAAAGCCGCTGCGGCCGCTTGCCAAGAAAATCGCGACGCCCTACCCGCGCAACCGGCGG
>URQJ01000152.1 GCA_900549945.1 uncultured Oscillospiraceae bacterium | reverse complement strand
GTCCGCCCAGCCGCAGTGCCCGCCGCCCGAAGAAAGCATCGGGTGCTGCTCATCCGCCCGGCGGCTGACCATCAGCGGCGCGACGTCCGGCACCTTACCGTCCGCGAGCTTCTGCTCCTCGAGCAGGTCGCGGCTGTATTTTTCATAGAACGCGGCGCAGTCCATGTTGTAGTTCGCCGTGGGGCAGAACGCCTGCGCGTCGCCGGTCCAGCCCATGCGCTCGTCGCGCTGCGGGCAGTCGGTCGGCACGTCGAGGAAATTGTCGCGCTGGCTCCAGACCGAGTTCAGGTACAGGCGGTTGACCTTTTCGTTCGCGGTGACGATCTCGCCGGTCTGTTCAAGGTCGGAGTACAGCGCCCAGCCCTCAATGTTTTCAATGCCGTCGAACGAATCGACGCCCGAAAACTTCACGAAGCGAAAGCCGTAGAACGTCGCGACCGGCCGCACGAACGCTTTTCTGCCGCTCGAGATATAGCGGTATTCGCACAGCGCGGAGCGCATGTTGTCGCGGTAGAAGCAGCCGTCCTGCAAAAGCTCGCCGAACTGCAGGCGCAGCTCGGTGCCGGCGGGCAGGTCCGCCGTGAAGGTCAGCCAGCCCGTGATGTTCTGGCCGAGGTCGAGCACCAGCTCGTTTTTCGGCGTCTGCACAACCTTCGGCGTGAGGATGTGCTTCGCCTTGACCGGCAGCGAGAGGCGCGCCGTGAGGCTGCCGAGGCGCGTTTCCGCGTTGATCTTCACCGGCTGCCAGCCGTCGAACGTACAGGCCGGCGACGCCCAGTTCTCAATCTCGAGCCGCGCGTCACAGCGCTCGCCGTCGTAGATGCTGCCGAACGTGAGCGGTGCGGGCGCCGACTGCCAGCGCTCGTCCGTGACGACCACGGTTTCGCCCCTGTCGGTCGTGATGTGCAGCTCACCGAGCAGCAGGTATTCGTCCGTGAAAATGTTGTGCGGGCTGCCGGGGTCGTTCGTCTCATAGCAGCCGGCCTTGCCGTCGAAGCCGAAGCGGCCCTTGGCCCAGCCGTTGCCGATGACCGCGCCGACGACGTTCTCGCCGCTTTTCACGAGGTCGGTCACGTCGTAGGTCTGGTACTGGATCCAGCGGTCGTAGGCGGTGCAGCCGGGCGCGAAGTATTCGTCGCCGGCCTTTTCGCCGTTCACGTACAGCTCGTAGATGCCGAGGCCCGTGAAGTACGCGCGGGCGGAAAGCACCTCGCCCTCCACCTGAAACGCGCGGCGCATATACGGGGCCGTGTCGGCGGGCAGGCACGGTGAAATGCGCTCGCCGGCAAACGGCTCGCCGAGCTTCGCGGTCTCAAACCACGCGGTATCGCTCACCGCGCGCTCGCCGTTGTCGCCGCAGACCGTGACGCGCCAGAAATAGCGCGTGCGGGGCGAAAGCGCGATATCCACCGGCACGCCGAGCGACGACGCCGTGCGGCTTTCCCCCGTGTCAAAAAGGATTGTGGAAAAGTCCTCGTCTGCCGCGACCTCCACGCGCGCCCAAAGCTGTTTTTTCGCCGCGGTTTCCTCCACCGTCCACGAGACCACGGGCGTTTTCAGGTCAAAGCCCAGCGGGTTCACGATGCGGTTCGTTTTCATTCTCAGAATTTTCATATCGATCGATCCTTTCCGGCTTTTCACGCCGTACAGCCGCCGCTCCTCCACGGCGGTTTTATCTATTTTCTATAGGATACCAAGGCCGGAGCAAAAAAGCAAGGACGTGATTTAGAGAAAAAAACGTCCTTATTTTTATAAAGACATACGCCGCCCCGGCAAGGTCTGTGCCCTGCCGGGGCGGCGTGTGCTGCGTGAATTTTTTCGGTTGGTTCCCGAAAGCCTTGCCGGCTGTTTTCGGCTGTGCGGCGAGAATCATCCGTGCGCCGCACAGATTTCCTCGACCACCGCCGCCGTATTCGGATAGGTGCTTGGCGTTATCACAAAAGCGGAGTTTTCCTTATACCCCTCCAACGCCAGCGTACCCTTCCTGCCCTCGCCGGGATAATGGGAGTCTACGATGCCGCCCAGAAGCGTGATTTCTTTTTCCTCATCAAAATACAGGTACAGCTCCTCTTCAGGATCGTCGGTATCCGCCGAGCTGTCCGTCACGGTCAAGGCATCCATTTCATACGCTTCGCGGAGCCGTTCGATTTCCGCGTCCGTCGGCACAGCCTGCACGCGCTGCCCGTCCGCTACGCCCTCGATGCGCTCGAGCGCATCAAACCACGCGAGGTTCGGGTCATTTTCCACATACTGCGGCGTGCACGCAATTTCCTCCGCTCGCCTGCAGATCGCCTCGGTCCGCTCGTTCGCGAGATCCTCCAGCGTAAACCGCCGCTCTGTGCCGGCCATATAGAGCGTCACAGAAACGGAGCAGCTTGTATCCGTGCTAAACCAGCAGCGTTCATACACCCTTGCGCGCTCTGACGGGTGATATGGAAAATACGCCTCGCGCTGGTACGCCATCATATCCTCCAGCAGCGCATACGTTTCCTCAACCGTCTCTGTGTCAAACGACGCGGTCTGTACATTGTGACTGCCGTTTTCATCCGAGAAATTCAGATATCCGGAAAGGCGCGGGAACACACGCTGCGTATCGCGGTAACTGCCCATCTGCCCATGCAGCGCAACCGCATCGACTTGATCTATCGTCGGCAGCGTCATGCCGCCGATCAATCCGAATGCGATCAGCACATTGACGGCGGCAAAGGCCGCAAAGCCCGCCGCACCGGCAGACAGCGTTTTCAAAAGGCCGCGGAGCGAATGTGCATATAAAAGTTCCAGAGCCACCCACGCCGCAGCCGCGCCCAGCACACTGCCAAACAAAAAGGCAGGGTACGCATCCAGAAAATACAGCAGACCGTAGCTTCCGACAAACGCGCCGGCCGCCGACGCGCAGAAGCGCACGGCCCAGCGAAAGCCTTTCGAAGCGCCGCTTTCCGCACGCTCGCTCGGCCTGCGGCAGAACGCCCAAAAACCGAGAACGCCGCACACGGCCGCCTGCAGGAGCAGAACGGGAAGCACCCAAACCGGCAGCGCTGTCCACGCACTGTTGAACAAGGCCACAAAGCCGGTGGCAAACGGTGAAAACAGTGTCAGCATCACGGGATCATCCGACAAGCGGTAGAACATCATGGAACTTTGGACAATCCGGATGGTGATCATCGCCGAGAGCGGATACGCCGCCGAAAGCAGCAGGAGGGAGAACGCCGCCTCCCACAGACTTTTTGCTGCGACGACGACGAGTACCGCGAAGAAATACGCCGCAAGCACCGAAAACACCATGAACACGCCGTTCTTCCAGATCGCAGCATAGACCTGCTCTAGTCGGCCGCCGCCCACCGAAATCGTCACAAATTGGACGTTCACGATCAGAATCTGCCCAAGTACGACGAGCAGAACGCCAAGCACCAAAGATACCGACGCCAGCAGTGCGCGCCCCAAAAACATATCGCTGCGGCGAACCGGGATCGCGTGGTAAAAATCGAGCTTCCGCCGCTGATTCAGGTACCCGAACTCGCCAACAGCCAGCGCCAGTGCAAAGCAGAGCAGCGGTATCAGCCCGCATACTGTCATAAGCTGACGCTGGGCGGCAATATAATGATTGATTCCACCATAATCATACGAATACGTAACGTCGCTCGGATTCAGCGATATAACCCCCACAGCCAGCGGCACCAGCGCCAGCACGACGCCGAACAGGATCAGCAGCATGCGCTGGCTGTAAAGCTGCGTGCGAAACACCGCGAACAGCGGGGATTTAGCATACGATTTCTTCGAAGTCATAGCCGACCGCCTCCATTTCCCTGATGAATACCTCCTCGAGCGAGAGCGAGAGGAACTCGCAGAACTGCGGCTCGAGCGATGCAATCTTCTTCGCGATACGCGCCCGGTCGCCGCGCACGACCATTGTGCACAGCGAGCCCGTGCGGCTGACCGAAACGACGTTGAACAGCCCGTGCAGCGCCTCGTCCGTCATCGGTTCGCGGAAAACGACCTGCACGCGGTGCAGCCCGAGCTTCAGCTCGTCGATCTCCTTTTCGAGCAGCACGCCGCCGCGGTGCAGAAGGCCGACCGTATCGCAGAAATCCTCGAGCTCGCGCAGGTTGTGCGAGGCGATCAGCACCGTCATCCGCCGGTCGGCCACCTCGCCCGCGATCACGCGCTTTAAAAGGCGGCGCATCACGGGGTCGAGCCCGTCGAACACCTCGTCGAGCAGCAGGTAATCCGGCCCGATCGACAGCGCCGTAATCAGCGCCGCCTGCCGCTGCATGCCCTTGCTCATCGCCGCAATCTTCTTTCTCGGGTCGAGCTGAAAGACGCCGCGCAGCCGGTCGAACCGCTCGGCGGAAAAGCTCGGGTAAAACGCCGCGTTGAGCCTTGCGGTGCTCAAAAGCGTCGCGCCCGGCTCGAAGCACGGGTTATCCGGCACAAAGTACAGCCGCTTTTTGACCGCCGGGTTTTCAAAGACCGCCTCGCCGTCGATCAGCACCTCGCCGCCATCCGCCTTATAAATGCCGGACAAAACCCGCAGCAGCGTGCTCTTGCCCGCGCCGTTCGAGCCGACGACGCCCATGATGCGGCCGGGCTCCACGGTTAGATTCACCTGCTCGAGCGCCGGCGCGCCCTCAAAGCATTTTTTCAGATTCCTCACTTCAATCACAATGTTCCACGCCCCTCTCCTGTACGTCCCTTTTCCATACCGTTGTGCACGGCGCCGAGGATCTCCTCCTCCGCTACGCCGGCCTGCACGGCCTCCTCCACGGCCTTTCCGAGATTTTCCAGCGCCGCGCGCCGCCGGCTGTCCGCGAGCTGCGCATGCTCGGC
>URQJ01000151.1 GCA_900549945.1 uncultured Oscillospiraceae bacterium | reverse complement strand
GCGCTTCAGAGTCGCCGACACAGCGGATTACGCCGCGGCTGAGATCCTCGCGCCCGCCGAACGGGTCGATCAGCCCCTCCGTCTCGCTGTAGGCGATCGCGTTGATCGTAAAGTCGCGCCGGGCGAGGTCATCCTCAATCGCGGCGGCGAACGAAACGCTGTCCGGCCGCCGCCCGTCGGAGTAAGCGCCGTCGATGCGGAAGGTCGTGATCTCATACGGTGCGCCGCCGAGCAGCACGGTTATGGTGCCGTGCCGGATGCCGGTTTCGATGACCGGAAGATCCCGAAAAACGGCCTTCGTTTCTTCGGGGCGCGCGTCGGTCGCGATGTCCCAGTCGTGCGGGGTGCGCCCGAGCAGGCTGTCACGCACGCAGCCGCCGACCGCATAGGCGCGGTATCCGGCGCCCGCGAGACGCGATACAATCACCTTGCAGGCGTCGGGCATTGAAATTTGTAGGTTCACCTGAAATCACATCGTTTCTGCGGGTTGAGGGAGGCGGAGGAGGTCACTCCGCAAAGATCGCCGTATTGCGCGACCAAGAGCCGAAGGTGAGGCCGAGCCGCACGGAAAACGGCATATCCTCATAGGCTTCAAAGCGCGTCGCCGCAAGAAAATCGGCGATCGAATAGGTTGTTTCCACGCCGCGGCTTGGGCTCAAGACAGAGATCGCATCGGCCTCGGCATCGAGCGCAGTCACAACCGCGTACTGTAGGCGCATGTCCCCGCCGTCCGCCGCGGCGAGCAGGACGATGACCGGGCGGTCTGCGCGGAGGCTCTCGTAGATCTGCACGAGCAGGTCGCGGTTCGACATGCCGGTCCTGAGCTGCACGCGCTCCGCGGAAAGCGCCGATTCCATACAGGCGGCGATTTCGGAGGGGAAGACCACTTCCGTCTTTACGGCAATCGCGTCGTCCGCGACGGGCGCACCGAGCTTCGCGCATACGATCTGCGCCGCCGCAAAGCCGTCGTTTTCGGCTGTATCACCGACCGTAAGGCCGGCTGTGGAAACCGGCTCTGCGTATTTGCTGCTTTGATAGATCGTCGTGTAGGCGTCGTCCGTCAGGAAAGCGGCGGCGAGATCCTTCAGCCAGAAGCCGCCGCATACGAGCAGGACGAAAACGAGCAGAACGGAGAGCTCGCGCAGGATGTGCCTTGCGGCCTGCTTCGGGGTTTCGCCGCTGTAGAGGTGCTTTGGAAGCGTGCGCCGCTGTGCCGTGCGCCGCGGTGCGGCGGGGCGGGGGGCTCGGGCCGGTGCGGGCTCTGCGGCAGGCGGTGCGGCCTTTCGCGCAGCAAAGCTCTCATCGAGCACGGTCGGCTTATCGAAGGCAATTGTTTCCGCCTCTGCGGCAGGCGCGGCCGTTTCGCCGCTCTGCTCCGAGGGCTTTACGGGCGCATCCGAAAAGACCTGCTTTGTATATAATTCGTTCGGCTCGCCGCCGGGCACGGACGCCGCTGCGGTCTCGCGTTTTTCCTCCATCTGTAAACGCACCGTTCCTTTCTCGTAAAATTCGGGGCATGCGCGCCGGCGGACTCCAGCACAAAGCCGGGGGCGTTTCATGGCGCACTGTTTTTTATAAGGATAGCATGAATCCCTGCGTTTTTCAATGCAAAATCCCGTTTTGCACGGAAAAGAGCCGCAGCTGTGCCGCCGCGCGGGGCGGCCGATTGACACGCCGGGCGAATCCTGATAGAATACGCACAAAAGCGCAGCAGAGCGCGGGCGGGAGCATCGCCTGAAAAAATCCGGCCATTGTGACAAAGTCACGGAAATGTGCGCGGCTTTGCGCTATACTAAAAATAACAGCCGGGCGCAGACGGCCTGCCGCCCGGGATTTTCGCAGGAGGAGAATGGAATCCATGCAGTACGTCATATCGTTTTTAGAGGGCATCATCACGTTTATTTCGCCGTGCCTTTTGCCTATGATCCCGATTTATATTTCCTATTTTGCGGGCGGCGGAGAGCGGACGGCGAAGAAAACCCTGACCGGCGCGCTCGGGTTTGTCCTCGGCTTCACGGCTGTTTTCATGGCGATGGGCGCGCTGGCGGGTACGGTCGGCAGCTTTCTGCACACGCATCAGACGGCGGTGAACATCGTATCGGGGCTGGTTGTGATCTTCTTCGGCCTCAATTTCCTAGGCATTTTCAAGCTGAACCTGTTTAAGGGCAGCAAGCACCGGATGGACACCCGCGATATGGGCTTTTTTTCGGCGCTGCTCTTCGGCGTGATCTTCTCGCTCGGGTGGACGCCCTGCGTCGGCGCATTTCTCGGCTCCGCGCTGATGCTTGCCTCGCAGCAGGGGCACGTGCTCGAGGGCACTTTGATGCTGCTGACGTATTCGCTTGGCCTGGGCATCCCGTTCGTCCTCAGCGCGGTGCTGATCGATTATCTGAAATCGGCGTTTAACTGGATCAAGAAAAATTACAGAATTATCAATATCGTCAGCGGCAGTCTGCTCATCGTGATCGGCGTTTTCATGGCGACCGGCATGCTGGGGCGGCTGCTCAGCCTGCTGAGTTAAGGAGCGTTTTGCGATGAAAAATAAGAAAATGGTTCTCATTCTCGTCCTCGTATTCGTCGTGCTGCTCGGCGGCGCGTACGTGCTCTACAGCCGGTTCAGCGACGATTTCAAGCAGGAGCAGCTCAGCGGGCAGGCAGCTTCGAATGCGGGCGATTCAGCCTCCTCCGGCGCAGACGGCAAGGAAAAGCAGGCCGCGCCCGATTTTACCGTGTACGATGCGGACGGCAATGCGGCGCAGCTTTCGGACTATATCGGAAAGCCGATCGTGCTCAACTTCTGGGCAAGCTGGTGCGGCCCGTGCAAGAACGAGATGCCCGAGTTCAACGAAAAATCCATCGAGCTCGAGGGCAAGGTGCAGTTTTTGATGGTGAACATGACGGACGGCAGCCGCGAAACGCTGGATACGGCCAAGGCGTACGTGGAAAGCGAGGGCTTTACGTTCCCGGTTCTGTACGATACGGACATCGACGCCGCCAACACCTACAGGGTTTACTCTCTGCCCACCACGTATTTCATCGACGAAAACGGCGGCTTGACGGCGCGCGCCTCGGGCACGATCGACGCGGCTACGCTGCAAAAGGGCATCGATATGATTTATACGGAGTAAGCGGGAAAATCCGAAATATTTTGCGCGGCGCTTGAAAACCGGCGGCGGTTCATGTATAATCAAGGACAAAGCTCAAAGATTGTTATACGAAAAGGATGAAGCATCATGGCACTTTTTAAAGATTGGCAGGACTTTGCCGACCAAAAATCCGCGCAGCCCGACGCGCAGCAGTTCTGGGCGGGCTACTTTCTGCGTGAGAAGGATTTTTACGCGGAGCTTCTGAAAAGCGAGCCGGTTTCCGGTACGGTGCAGGCGCTCGCGGAGCGCTTTAACGTCGAACTTGTGGAGATGACCGGCTTTCTCGACGGCATCAATGAGAGCCTCAAGACGGCGCTCGACCTCGAGGGCCTGACGGCTGAGACCGAGGTTTCGCTCGACTACGACCCCGAGAAGCTCTATTACAACATGGTGGCCGCAAAGGCCGAGTGGCTTTACACGCTGCCCGAGTGGGGGCCGATCCTCACAGAGGAGAAGCGCCGCGAGCTCTACAAGGCGCAGAAGTCCTCGACGACGGTCGTCAAGGGCCCGAAGGTCGGCCGCAACGACCCGTGCCCCTGTGGAAGCGGCAAAAAGTATAAGAAGTGCTGCGGCCGCTGAGCCGGAGGAAATGCGCAGGCGTTCCCTGCGCATTTTTCAATAGACGCATTCCCCGGGAAATGAACGGGGCGCACCGGAAAGGCGGAGGAGAAAAAAGCAATGGGCTGTAAAAAGCTGTATCTTGAAAGCATGGAGGCGCTGGCCTGTACGGCGTCCGTCGTGGCCTGCACGCCGCGGGAGGACGGCGGGTTCGACGTGGAGACCGACCGCACGACGCTCTTTCCCGAGGGCGGTGGCCAGCGCAGCGATACCGGCATGATGGACGGCGCGCGCATTTCGCACTGCCGCGAGGAAAACGGCACGGTGCTGCACAAGACGGACAGGCCGTTCGCGCCGGGCGATACGGTGCATATCGAGGCGGACGCCGCGGTGCGCCGCGTGCACACGCAGCAGCATACCGGCGAGCACCTGCTCTCGTTCGCTTACCACCATTTGTTCGGCGCGGAAAACATCGGCTTTCACATGTCGGCTGACTCTGCAACGATCGACCTCGACCGCATGCTGACTGACGCGGAGATCGCACAGGGCGAGGCGTATGCGAATGAGCTCGTGTGGTCGGACCATGCGGTGCGCATTTTTACGGTCGCCGCCGCCGCGCTGCCCGGTCTGCCGCTGCGCAAGAAAAATGAGGCGCTTACAGGGGATGTGCGCATCGTGGAAATCGAGGGCGGGGAGATGTGCACCTGCTGCGGCACGCACTTCACGCACACCGCGCCGGTCGGGCTCATCAAGGTGCTCGAACACGCGCGCTACAAGCAGGGCTGCCGCCTCACGTTTGTCTGCGGCGCGCTGGCGCTGCGGCATTTCGAGGCGGAAAACAGCATGCTGCGCCGCACGGCTGCGCGGCTCTCCGCAAAGCCGGCGGGCGTGCTCGAGGCGGTAATTCACCGGGAAGCGCAGCTTGCGGATTTGCAGGCAGCGCTGCGGCAGAAGAATGCGCAGCTCGCCGCGCTCTATGCGGAAAGGCTTCTCGCGGAAAGCACGGCCTGCGCGGGCTTCCGGCTTCCGGCTTGCGGCGGCGGTTCTGCCGGGGGAAATCGACCTGTGCCGCACGGCGGCGGAATCGCTGTGCGCCGCGGGCGATGTTCTCGCGGTTCTGCTCAGCG
>URQJ01000150.1 GCA_900549945.1 uncultured Oscillospiraceae bacterium | reverse complement strand
AGCGCCGCCGAGAGCGAGGCCGCGTCCGCAATGCGGAGAAAGCGGTCCGCCGGGCCGCCGATCTTGAAGCTCGTGTGCGCGCTCATGCGCTCATCCCTTAGAAAGGGGATCCCCGCCCGCGTTAGGGCGGCGTCCAAAACGGCATAATCAGGCATTCTCCATACTCCTTAAAATCGCATCCGCGTTTTTTCTGTTTTGCAGGATATTCGTGTGCCGCCGCAGGTAATCGAGCAGGCGGCCCTTATCGGCGTTGAGGATCAGCGCCTCGGGGAATTCGATCTCCGCGAGCATCTCAAGCGCCGGCGCGTGGTCCTTCACGCTCGTCTCAAAGTGCGCGTCGGAGCTGACGACGATCGGCACGCCGTACTTTTTGCAGCACAGCGCGATCTCGCGGCAGCAGGGGATGTTCGCCGGGCGCGCCTCAAACGAGTGCGCGTTGATCTCGACGAGCTTGTGGCACCGGCCGAATTCCGGGATCACCGTATCGTAATCGTAGCGGTATTCGGGGCTGCCGCTGTGGCCGATGACGTTGACGACCGGGTCGTGCGCGATGTTCAGCCAAAGCTGCGTGCACTTTTCGGCCGTCGGATTTTCAAGGCCCTTCAGCCCGATGTTGTGTATCGACGCGACCACCCAGTCCATGCGGCGGCGCTCCTCGTCGATGATGTCGAGCGCGCCCGAAAAATCGAGCACGTTCGCCTCCATGCCGGCGAGCAGCAGCACGCCCTTGTAGAGCAGCGGCAGCTCACGCAGGGCGGTAAAAAACCACGGGCCGGGCGCGCCGGGCATCGTGCGCGCGTGGTCGGTCAGCGCGAGGGCGAAAAGGCCCTTCTCCCGCGCCGAAACCGCCATCTCCTGCACGGTGCTGTAGGCGTGCGTGGAGGCCAGCGTATGCGTATGCAGATCTGCAATGATATTATACATAAAACTATCCCTTTTAAAATCAGATGTCGAGCTCGCGCTTGATCTCCTCGTGCGGCATCATCGAGGCGTCCATGCCGAGCGCCGAGAGCAGCTCGTGCGCGGCGTTGTAGCCCATCTTTTTCTGGCGGTTGTTCATCGCCGCGACCTCGATGATGATCGCGAGGTTGCGCCCGGGCTTGACCGGGATCGTCATCACCGGCACGCGGATGCCGAGGATCTCGGCGTACTCGCTGTCGATGCCCATGCGGTCGTAGACCTTCGTCGCGTCCCAGATCTCGAGGTTGATGCACATGTCGATCTTTTCGGAGAGCTTGACGGCGCCCATACCGAAGATGCGGCGGGCGTTGATGATGCCGATGCCGCGCAGCTCGATGAAGTGGCGGATATTCTCGGGCGACTGGCCGACGAGCGATTTGCTCGAGACGCGGCGGATCTCCACCGCGTCGTCCGCGATCAGCCGGTGGCCGCGCTTGATGAGCTCGATCGCCGTCTCGCTCTTGCCGACGCCGCTGTCGCCGACGAGCAGAATGCCCTCGCCGTAGACCTCGACGAGCACGCCGTGGCGCGTGATGCGCGGCGCAAGCTCGACGTTCAGGTACGCGACGAGCGAGGCCACGATGTTCGAGGTAGACTCCGTCGTGCGCAGAATCGGCACCGCGTAGCGGCTCGCGAGCGCGCGCATCTCCGCGCTCGGCTCGATGCCGCGAGCGAAGATGACGGCCGGCGGCTGCTGGGAAAAGTAGCTTTCGAGCGCGATGCTGCGCTTATCGGTGCGCCAGCTCTGCACCATCGCGATCTCCGCGCGGCCCACGACCGCGATGCGCGTGGGGTCGAAATATTCGAGGTAGCCGCTCAGCTCCATGCCCGGCCGCACGACATCGCGCGACTGGATGAGGATGTCGTCGGCGCTTCTCGGCAGATAGGTCGCCTCAAGCTGCAGCTCGTGAATGATTTTTGAAAGCGGCAAGGTGTACGTTTCAGGCATTGCCATAACCATCCTTTCAGGGACGAAACCGTTTTTCCGTTCTTTTGGGCCGGGTGCGCCGCGGCCCGGCGGCTCAGCCGCCTTTTGTATTATTATAGCGGATCGCACGTTAAAAATCAACCGAATGCCGGCGTTTTCTGTTGGAGCCCCGTCTTTGCCGTATGTGTGCCCCGTGACAGGCATTCCCGCAGTTGGAAATTACATCTATCACCGGCAGAAGATTCAAATCTGCCAAATTCGGCCGAAAAAGACATCATATCTTGACAATCCAACCGCCGGACTGTAGAATATTTGTGTACAATCCATGTGGAATTGTTTGCAATTATGGGTGGGGAACAGTCCGGAAACCGCAGCTGCGGATAAAACCGGCTACAATATGAGGAGGCTGTGGGAATGGCTATTGTCGATGTTGTAAAATATAATGGGACACCGGATGTATTCGCGTGGAAATATCCGAGCGAAGAACTTGGCACATGGACACAACTGATCGTCAACGAATCACAGGAAGCTATACTGGTAAAGGGCGGTCAGGCGCTCGATATTTTCGGTGCGGGGCGTCACACGCTTGAAACACTTAACATTCCTCTGCTGCGGAAGGTCATTAATCTGCCTTTTGGCGGCAGAAGTCCGTTCACAGCGGAGATCTGGTACATCAATAAAGCTTATAACTTGGATATAAAATGGGGCACTCCAACGCCTGTTCAAATCAAAGATCCCCAATATGGCATTTTCGCTCCGGTGCGCTCCAACGGCGCGTTCGGTATTCATATTGCCGACGCACGGAAATTTCTGATCAAACTCGTCGCCACTATGCCGACCTTTGACTCCACTTCTATCACAGAATACTTTCGAGGCCTTTATGTCACGAAAGTCAAAGATTCGATCTCGAATTACTTGGTGCATAAGCGGATCAGTATTTTAGAAATTAATGCCTATCTCGACGAACTCTCTCAGTATATGAAAGAGCGGATTCAACCCGTAATTGAGGAATATGGGCTAGAACTTGTCTCTTTTTATGTAAACGAGATCAGTGTGCCGGAGGAAGATTCGGCTATCAAACAGCTGAAAGCCGCGCTTTCCAAACGCGCTGAAATGGATATTCTTGGATACAGCTACCAGCAGGAGCGCTCTTTTGATACGCTGGAGGGCGCCGCAAAAAATACCGGCAGCACAGCTGCACCGCTGATAGGCGCCGGCATGGGAATGGGTATAGGTTTCGGCGCAGGCCCAAAAATGGGCGCGGAATTTCATACCATCGCGCAGAGGCTTCAGACCAATGGCTCTGCTGAGGCGGCAAAAGAATGCCCACATTGCCACGCCCGGTTGCCACAGGCTCAGAGATTCTGCGGAAACTGTGGATGGGACACAGAAAAAGCACCGAAGTCCGGGCTGTCAGCCGATGATCAATCTGAACCGGCAGAAACCCCGCAGACAGTCCAGCCTACCTGCTCTGCTTGCGGTTGCACGATCTCCGCAGAAGCGAATTTCTGCCACGGCTGCGGCAGAAAGCTCCGCCACTGTCCGCAATGCGGAAACGATATGCCGGACGACGCAGCCAAATGTGATACCTGCGGTTACGCACGGCCTAAATTATGCCCCAACTGCGGGACTTCCGTACCGGAAACGGCAAATTTTTGCCCGGCCTGCGGTCAATCAATGGTCAAGCGCTGCCCTAAATGCAATGCGGTTGTCAATGACACGGAAAACTTCTGTTCCATATGCGGTGAAAAACTATAGAGGGCACAGATATAATCAGGAGGGAATCATTTATCATGGAAATTCCAAAGGACGGAAGATGCGTAAACTGCGGCGCTATGCTCGAAAAGATACCAACTACCGGCGATATTCTCACTGTCTCCGGGCAATGTGAGTGTGCATACTGCGGTACGACATATCAAATTTCTGCACAGGAATCTGTCTGTGCGGTCTCTAAAAGCCTTGCTCCTGAGAAGGCAATCGCTCTGAGCAAAAAAGCAGACGTCGCTTACAGTCAAGGTCGATACAGCGAAGCGATCGGGTACTTAACGGAAGCACTCGAATTCAATCCGAATGATTATTCCTTGTGGAATCTGCTTGGGCGCGCGCACCGTGTATCCGGGAATCACGACAGAGCAAGGTCGTGTTACCAGAAGGCGCTGAATTTGAAACCGAACGCCAATGACGTCATTGCAAATCTGGGCGCGCTCGAACTTACCTGTCAGAACTATCAGGAAGCTTATCGGCACTGCAAGCAGTCATTTGAAGCAATTTATTCTCCGGATGGGCATAATGTTTCAGCAAATGACCGCGCCGTACGTGCAGCCAACTATGCCTTGTCTATCGCTAAGATCGGCAATAAACGGGAGGCTATGCGCGTCGCAGACCTTGCTAAGAAGCTTGGGTACACCAATTACGCCAACCTGAAAAAGATGATTAAAGAATCATAATTGTGAAAAAACACCGCAGGCATTGCTTTTCAGCAGGCCTGCGGCCTTTTGTTTGGCGACCTCCAGACGGAAGCATGCCTTGCTGCCGGGCCGGAAAAAGCCGAGGGACAGCGTGGCGCCGCCCCTGCATTCAAAAAAATTTCCGAATCCGCTTGACAGCGTAACAATGTTGCGTTATAATCGGGTTGTAACAAAACATTGTTACAACAGCTTGTACACCGATTTGAAAAAGGAGGTTTGCGCGCACGGCGCGCGGAAAGGAGACGCAGCTTTGAAAAAAGAGACGCACGAAAAGCGCACAGCGCAGAAAGGACGGGAAACGCCATGGATCTGATCTCGAAAAAGGAGCTTTTGCAGCAGACCGGCATCTCCTACGGGCAGCTCTACCGCTGGAAGCGCGAGAAGCTGATCCCGGAGGAATGGTTCATCAAGCAGTCGTCCTACACCGGGCAGGAAACCTTCTTCCCCCGCGAGCAGATTCTGCCGCGCATCGCGGCCATCCTCGAGAACAAGGACAAATACTCTTTGACCGAGCTGAG
>URQJ01000149.1 GCA_900549945.1 uncultured Oscillospiraceae bacterium | reverse complement strand
AACTGACGCAGTTTCGGCGCAGGACGTCCCCGTCTTTGTGCCGAACGACAGCGGCCTGACGCAGTACACGCTTGCGGGTGAAACGGCGGATGCCGCCGCGCTCGTGGAAGCAATGGCGGAGTACGGCGCGTTTCCCGCAGACGTCGCGCTCGAGGCACTCGACGAATCGGACGGCGCGGTCCGCCTGCAATTTTCCGGCGCGCTTCAGACCTACCTGAACGATTCGACCACGGCGGCCTCTCTGGAGGCGATTTCCAAGACGTTCCGCGCGTTTTACGAGGCGGCGGGCCGCCCGGTCGACACCCTCGAGGTCTACGCGGCCGGCGAGCCCGTGACGGTCGGCGGCGTCGCGATCGACTGCACGGCACTGATGTACGGCGAACTGCCGGTTTCCGGTGTTGTGGAAAATCCCTGACGGGCGCAAAAATACCGCGCAAAAAATTTGGAGGAATGGGAAATGAAAATTCTGGTGATTGACGGGCAGGGCGGCAAGATGGGCGCGGCCCTGACCGAGCAGCTTCTCAAAAACATACCGGACGCAGAGCTGATCGCGGTCGGCACAAACAGCATGGCGACCGCGGCGATGCTGCGCGCAGGCGCACACGCGGCGGCAACCGGCGAAAACCCGGTGATCGTCAACAGCGCTTGGGCAGACGTAATCGTCGGCCCGATCGGCATCATTGCGGCGAACGCCCTGCTCGGCGAGATCACGCCGAAAATGGCGGCGGCGGTTTCCGAAAGCCGCGCGCGCAAGATTCTGGTGCCGGTAAACCGCTGCGCGGTCAGCGTAGTCGGCGTACAGGAAAAGACGCTTTCCGAATACGTGCGCGAAGCGGCGGCAACAGCGGGCGCGGCCCGCGGCGAGATCGCGGAATCGCGTGTATAAACACGCTTCGCCGGTGCTGGAAAGAAACTGCTTGATCGCGGCGAAGGCGTGCAGCAACGCGATAAAAACCGCGCGTACTTGGCGGGCGCGGCCCGCGGCGAGGTCGCGGAATCGCGTGTATGAACACGCTTCGCCGGTGCTGGAAAGAACTGCTTGATCGCGGCGGAGGCGCACGGCGACGCGATAAAAACCGCGCGCACTTGGCGGGCGCGGCCCGTGGCGAGATCGCGGAATCGCGTGTATAAACACGCTTCGCCGGTGCTGGAAAGAACTGCTTGATCGCGGCGGAGGCGTGCAGCAACGCGATAAAAACCGCGCGCACTTGGCGGGCGCGGCCCGCGGCGAGATCGCGGAATCGCGTGTATGAACACGCTTCGCCGATGCAGGAAAGAAACTGCTTGGTCGCGGCAGGGACCACTGCGGCGCAGAATACGAATCAAAGGAATGGGAAAAGCACATGAAAACAGAGCAGGTATACACGCGCAGCGCAACCTTTCAAAAATTCGAGGTACTCAAAACCAACCGCAACAAGCGGCACAAATACGGCGAATTTTTCGTCGAGGGCGTGCGGAACATCAACAACGCCGTCGAAAACGGCTGGCAGATCGTCTCGTTCCTCTACGACGGCGACCGCAAGCTCTCGGACTGGGCGAAGGATAAGCTGGCTCGGGTGCGCACACAGGTCAATTACGCGCTGAGCGGCGAGCTCCTTGCCGCACTCAGCAGCAAGGAGGATACCTCGGAGCTGCTCGCTGTCATTAAAATGCGCGACGACGATTTCGAGCGCATTCCGCTGTCTGAAAATCCGCTGATTGCACTATTCGACCGCCCCTCGAACCACGGCAATCTGGGCACAATCCTGCGCTCATGCGATGCCCTCGGCGTAGAGGGCCTGATCCTCACAGGGCACGGCGTTGATTTATACGATCCGGACGTGGTTTCCTCCACAATGGGCTCATTTTTCTGCGTGCCGGCGGTGCGTATGTCAGACAATACTTCGGTTTTCGCCCTAATCGACCGGCTGAAGGCACGCTATCCGGGCTTTCAGCTCATTGGCACGACGGCGCACCACGAAAAAATGATTTCCGATGTGGATTTCACCAAGCCGACCATGCTGATGATCGGCAACGAAACCGAGGGGCTCCGCCGCATCTACAAGGAACGCAGTGATACACTCGTGACAATTCCGATGAATCCGCGCGGCTCAGCGAGCTCTTTCAATGTAGCCTGCGCCGCCACGGTCATGTTTTACGAGGCCGTGCGCCAGCGGTCCGCCCTGCGATAAGTCTGATACCCTTTAAAGAGCCGCTTTCACGGCTCTTTTTTCATTTTACACCGACTATTGCGGCTCTCGAGAAATTCCTCCGCGCCGAAAGGGGTGTAATCGTCGTCCGCCAGATATTCCATCGGCACGCCCAGAAACCGCGCGATGATGTACAGCGACCGCACGCTCGGTTCATTCCGCCCGGTTTCGTAATAGGTGTATGTCGTCCTCGAGCGGCCGATCTCCCGCGCCACGGCGCTCTGGGCGTATCCCGCCGCCGTGCGGTAAAACCGCAGCTTGTCACCCAGCGTCATCTGCCATTTCCCCGCTTCACACCGGCCGCCGCGGCTTCCGGGCGCTCGTCGAAAAGCGCTTCCATTTCAACGCCGAGCACCCGCGCGATCTGCAGCGTGCGCCGGATGCTCGGCTGCACCCGATCCCGTTCATAGTGCGACAGGGCGCTTCTGTCCACATACAAAAGCGCCGCCAGCCGCGCCTGTGAATACCCGCATGCTCTGCGGTAATACCGCAGATTTTGTCCGAAAGTCATTGAACTACCTTCCTTTCTTTTCCATTACACCTTATTAGGTGTACATAATCATATCGGTCACGGAATAAAGTATGATGTGTATGGGGAAAGCGGGGTGACCGAAATGTACTGTTATCCTATGCTCCGCAACATGCGCGAAGATCATGATTTGGAGCAAGCAGCCATTGCAAAGCTGCTGAAAACAACGCAGCAGCAATATTCAAAATATGAACTTGGGGTACAGGAAATTCCGGTTCACCATTTGATAACGCTCGCCGATTTCTACGGCGTGTCTACCGATTATCTTTTAGGTCGGACAAAGCACTCCGATTCCTTCCCGCAGCGATAGACGACATTTTCCGACATAAAAAGCAGAGGATCGACGATGTCGATCCTCAAATCATTTTATTCACACCATTGATCGATATTCTTTCTATTGTTCTCATACTCTGTACCTCTTCGAATTACGATATACGTAATAATATCACAAAATACGTATTATTGCAACATAATCCGATAAAATATACCGAAAGAGGTGATGAGATTGATTCACGTCAAGCTCTCTCGGATTTTAGGTGAAAAGCGGATAACACAGGCCGAGCTTTCCCGGATGACGGGCATTCGCCCCGCAACAATCAATGAACTTTATCACGAATTGGCCGAGCGCGTCAATTTAGAGCATCTGGATTTGATCTGTGAGGCTCTGAACTGTGAGCTTTCGGATTTATTGGAGCGCACCCCCAGTCCAATTCCCAAAGCAGACCGCACGCGTGCGGGTTTTAAAAAGAATAATACCGATTTCTAAGATTAGGCGAAAAAAATGACATATTCCGACGCTATTATAAAAAGACTGACCGAAATATGCGAAAACCGGCACATCACAGTCAATAAACTTGCCACGCTCTCGGGGATTACGCAAAGTACGATGCAGGACTTGATGACGGGAAAAACCAAAAATCCCAAGCTGAAAACACTGCATAAAATTGCCGTGGGCCTGAGCATGACCGTTTCCGAATTATTGGATTTTGAAGAATTAAATGAATCTATTTTCGATGACGAATAAACCGCTTCCGCAATTGACGGAGGCGGTTTTCTTATCCATCCAGATCTGCGCGCGGTTTTAGTTCCTGTTCTGTCCTCCCTTTGGGTCGAGCACCATGCACCGCGTGCAGCGGGCGCAGCCGTTGCAGGTCAGGCGGCTACCGCAGCGCCCGCACTGCGGGCCGAAATACGGCGTATACAGCCGCTCTGGCGGAAGCTCGCCGAATTCGTCCTCCAGATAAAACCGCATCGGCCGCCCGCGAAACGACATGCCGGACTTAAACGCCATCTCGCTCTGCACGCGCTTGTTCGGCATGAAATACCGCCGGCCGTCCTTGATGAAGTTCGTGCCCGTCTCGATGAAATTGAACGTCACCGCGTGCGCGCGGCACTGGCCGGCCAGCGCGCGCACCCAATCAAAATTGCACGGGCGCGCGCCGTCGTAATTCTCGCCGCCGCAGATCACCTGCTCGATCTGCCCTTCGGCCAGATATTTTTCAATATCGACCGGGCCGATCAGCGGCGCGGTCATAATGCCCTTGTGCCGAAACGGCAGGCTGTGTAAAATCGGGATGCGCTCGTCCGCGCGGCGCTGGTTTTCGCACGTCACGTTGAAAAAGACGTTTTCCCAGCCGCGCCCCCAGTTGACCGGCAGGCACTTTTCCACGCGCTCCGGCCGCTTCGTCAGCAGATAAAACACGACGTCCCGGCGCTGGCTGATGATCTCCCATGCCTCCCGGCGCCACGGGTCGGCCTCCTCGAGGAAAAAGTCGGAGGTCATGCAGACGCGGAGCTGCTCGCCGCTTTTCACCTTATAATTCCCCGCGCGGTCGCGGCTCAGCGGGTAGCGAAAGCCCGTTTTCGTGCGGTAGATCTCCGCGCCGTTTTTGCCGCGCTGGCTGTCCAGAAAATACATGTAGCAGTGCGCGCAGCCCTCACTGCATTTGACGCACCCGTGCCACGGATTCCAAATATCGTGCATTTTGCACCCGCCTTTCTATCCGCCATGAAGCGCAGCTTCTCCTGCGCCGCAGACCGCACCTGCCGTCCCTATCCCCTTACCGCGGCACGCTGCCGCCGTGCCTGCCTAGTGCAAACGGCTTTTCATCGCATCGCCGTGCGTCCCCGCCGCGACCAAAAAGCCCCTTTCCCGCACGGGCGAAGCGTGCTTATGCACGCGATTCCGCGACTTCGCAGCGGCACGTTGCCGCCGCCAGCAGACGGAATGCCTGTTCGGCGCTTGCGGCGAGATTTTTTGCCGCCGTCGCGGGCTCCATC
>URQJ01000148.1 GCA_900549945.1 uncultured Oscillospiraceae bacterium | reverse complement strand
CGGCGACCACCGAGATCTACACTCTTTCCCTACACGACGCTCTTCCGATCTCATTTCGCTCCCGCAGCAGAAACAGCATCACCGCGCTCGCCGTTTTATACCGCTCGCGCATGGTTTCACCCTCCTTTAGCGCTCTGCCAAAAATCCCTCCGGCCGAAGCCAAAGGGATCTTTGTTATTCCTCCGGAGGCTCCGCGTTTAAAACGCTGAAGATCTCCTCGAAGCCGTAGCCGTAGCGCTGCAAAGCGGCGACGGCCCGGCGGCGTGTCTTTTCGTCCACCCACGCGGCGGGGTACTTCCGCTCCAAAATCGCGCGGATGTTTTCCTCCGTTTCATCGCGGCCTGTGGAAAACTCTTCGAGAACCGCCTCGATCACATCGTCCGCGATGCCCTTTTGGCGCAGCTCCTGCTTCACGCGGCGCGCGCCGAAGTGCTTGTGGTTGAAGAGCGACTGCGCAAGGCGGCGCGCATAGTCCTCGTCGTCGATCAGCCCGAGCGCCTCCATGTGATCCGCCGCGCGGCGCGCAGCCTCGCGGTCAAACTCAGCGCGGGCGATCTTATCCGTCAGCTCCTTTTTGGAGTGCGCGCGGTGTTCGAGCAGGTAGAGCGCCTTTTCGCGGGCGCGGTGCTCGGCGGAGGCCTGCAAAAGCACGTGCAGCGCCTCATCGTCGAGCGCGTCGCCGATAATCAGGCCGCTGCGCTCGAGTGTCTCGGTGTCAACCTTCACGGCCGCCTCGCCGTCGATGTAGAGCTGCGAAAGCCGGCGGCGGCGCGGCTGGATATCGGTGATGATCATTCGTCGTCATCGACGGTGATGTCGATGTCGGCCTTCACCTTTTTGGAATCGACGGGCTTCTCCTCGGGCGCCTCGACCGGCGTTGCGGCCGCCTTGCCCTCGCCCTTCGCCGCCTTCAAATAGAGCTTATCGGCATTCTGCTTGACCTGCCCGGTAATCTCCTCAAAAATATCGGGGTTATCCTGCAAAAACTTCTTCGCATTTTCGCGACCCTGCCCGATGCGCGTGCCGTTATAGGAGAACCACGCGCCGCTCTTCTGCACAATGTCGAGCTTTTCGGCGAGGTCGAGCAGCTCGCCGACGCGCGAGATGCCCTGCCCGTACATGATGTCGAACTCCACCTCGCGGAACGGCGGAGCCACCTTGTTCTTCACGACCTTGACCTTCGTGTGCGAGCCGATGATGTCCGTGCCGTTCTTGATGACCTCCTTCTTGCGCACGTCGATGCGCACGGAGGAATAGAACTTCAGCGCGCGGCCGCCCGGCGTGACCTCCGGGTTGCCGTACACGACGCCGACCTTCTCGCGCAGCTGGTTGATGAAGATCGCGACGCAGTTCGATTTCGAGATCGCGCCCGCGAGCTTTCTGAGCGCCTGCGACATCAGGCGCGCCTGCAGGCCGACGTGGCTGTCGCCCATTTCGCCCTCGATCTCGGCGCGCGGCACGAGCGCGGCGACGGAGTCGACGACGATAACGTCGATCGCGTTTGAGCGCACGAGCGCCTCAGTAATCTCGAGCGCCTGCTCGCCGGTATCCGGCTGGGAGACGAGCAAAGAATCCACGTCGACGCCGAGCGCGGAGGCGTACACGGGGTCGAGCGCGTGCTCGACGTCGATGAACGCGGCGTTGCCGCCCATCTTCTGCCCCTCTGCGACGCAGTGGAGCGCGAGCGTCGTTTTACCGGAGGATTCCGGCCCGTAGATCTCGACGATTCTGCCGCGCGGCAGGCCGCCGATGCCGAGCGCGAGGTCGAGCGAAAGCGAGCCGGTCGGAATCGACTCCACCTGCAGCGTGTTGTTCTGGCCGAGGCGCATGACGGCACCCTCGCCGAACTGCTTCTTGATCTGCGTCAGCGCGGTTTCCAGCGCCTTGAGCTTATCCTCGGGCTTGATTTTATCGTTGCCCTTTACCTTTTCAGAGACCTTGCCGTTTTTATCGCTTGCCATCTTTATAACCACTTACCTTTCTCTGCGCATACCCGCTCTTCTCGAAGGCAGCTCTGCGACAGGCGCAAATCCGGAGGGCCAACACGCCGGATCCTTCCCCCGCCTGCCCGAAAAGCACCCCGGAAATTCCAGTTTCGATGCCTCTATTATACTAAACCTGCCGCAAAAAAGCAATGCTTTTCCGAACGTATTTTCTATTTTTTTAGATTTTTATCGTGAGCGCGGCGGTGCGCGGTTCGATGGATATGCCGTTTCCACATGCTGCCGACCCCGGCATCCTGCGGCGTCGCCCGATCGTAATGCCGCTTCATCCCCGTATTTCAGCATTGCCCGCTCAAAAGCCTGCGGGGCGCCGCCCGGAAAACGAGCGGCGCCCTGCGGTAAAGGGAGAAATATTCGGAATTTACAGCCCGAGCAGGGCGGTTGCGGCGGCCTTCATCTTTTCGATGATCGCCTCGGACTCCTCGCGCGTCTTGCCCTTGCCGGAAAGATAGATCTTGATTTTCGGCTCGGTGCCGGACGGGCGGACGATCAGCTTGCTGCCGTTCTCCAGACGGTACTCGAGCACATTGGACTTCGGCAGCGTGATCTCCGTTTTCACGCCGCCGTCGGTGCGGACGGAGAGCTTGTAGTCGCTGCGGCCGATCACGCTGCAGCCGGCGACCTCCTGCGGCGGGTTCATGCGCAGGCCGTCCATGATGGCGTTCATCTGCTTCATGCCGTCCTCGCCCTCAAAGGTGAAATTGCACAGGTCGTTCTTGTAATAGCCGTACTTCTCGTACAGGCCGTTGATCGCATCGACCAGCGTCATGCCCTTTTCCTTGTAGAAGGAGGCCATTTCGCAGATCAGCATGCTGCCGTTGACGGCGTCTTTATCGCGGACATAGCCGCCGGAGAGGTAACCGTAGCTCTCCTCAAAGCCGAGCAGGTAGCGCTCGGGATGGCCCTCGGCCTCCAAAAGCGCGATCTGGTCGCCGATGTACTTGAAGCCGGTGAGCACGCGGCGGATCTCGATGCCGTAATCCTTCGCGATGCTGTCGACCATGTCGGTGGAGACGATGGTCGTGACGGCGACCGGGTCCTTCGGCAGGTTGCCGCGCTCCGTCTTGCACTGGGCGATGAAGTTCAGAAGCAAAATGCCGACCTCGTTGCCGGTCATCAGATGGTATTCGCCGTTCTGGCTGACGGCGATGCCCACGCGGTCGCAGTCCGGGTCGGTTGCGAGCAGCAGGTCGGGCTTCACGGTTTCGCAGAGCTCGAGGCCCTTCTGCAGCGCCTCGCGGATCTCCGGGTTCGGATACGGGCAGGTCGGGAAGTTGCCGTCCGGCTCGCTCTGCTCGGGAACGACCGTGACGTCCTTCACGCCGATCTTGTCGAGAATGCGCAGCACGCACATCTTGCCGCTGCCGTTCAGCGGCGTGTAGACGAGCTTGAGGTTATCCGCCGGCTTGCCGAGGATGCTCTCGTTGTAGACGTCCGCGATGAACGCGCTGACGGTTTCCTCGCCGATGTATTCGATCTTGCCCGCCGCGAGCGCGTCCTCGAACGGGATCTTTTTCACGTCTGCAAAAATATCGAGCGCCTCGATGGCCGCCATGATGCCGTCGGCCATGCCCTCGGTGACCTGACAGCCGTCGCTGCCGTAGGCCTTATAGCCGTTGTACTTCGCCGGGTTGTGGCTCGCCGTGACGCAGATGCCCGCATCGCACTTCAGGTGGCGCACCGCATAGGAGAGCGCCGGCGTCGGCATAAGCTGCGGGTAAAGGTACGCCTTGATGCCGTTTGCCGCGAGCACCGCCGCGGATTCCTTCGCAAACAGCACGCCCTTGTTGCGGCTGTCGTGCGCGATGGCGACGGAAAGCTCCTTGCCCTTGCCGGTCTGAATCAGGTAATTTGCAAGACCCTGCGTCGCTTTTCTGACGGTGTAGACGTTCATGCGGTTCGTGCCGGCGCCGATCACGCCGCGCAGACCGCCCGTACCAAACTCCAGATTTCTATAGAAGCGATCGTTGATTTCCTCCGGCTTATCCTTGACGGAAAGCAGCTCCTCGGTGAGATCTTTATCGTCGAGCTCAACGCTCAGCCATCTCTCGTATTCGGTCATATTCTTCGTCCTTCCATGATATTATTTTCACATGTGTCGTCGCCGCCCCTGCGGGATACTGTGCTAAACACCGCGGCTTTTGTCCGCAAAAGGCAGAAAATGCGCATGCAAAGGTCTATAGAATAAGATTACCATTTTCGATGTACAATGTCAATGATGAATTCTGCAAAAACCGGTCAGTTTCTGTATATAATGTTTGTCAGGATGCCTGCCTCGGAAATATCCACGAGCGCGCACGACGCGCGGTAGCCCGAGGCCGAGCCGGGGTTCAGAATATACAGGCCGTCGTCGTACATTTCGAGCGGCTGGTGCGTGTGCCCGAACAAAAGCAGCCCCGCCTTGCGCGCCCGCGCCGCACATACCGCGCGGTACAGGTCGCTTTTTACATTGTAGTTGTGCCCGTGCATGCAGAAAATGCGCGCGCCGCCGAGGTCGAGCACCAGCTCGTCGGGCAGGTCGGCGCCGAAATCGCAGTTGCCGCGCACGCTGTAAAACGCGGTTTCGGGGTAAAGTACGCGCATTGCCTCAATATCGCGCGCGCCGTCGCCCAAAAAGATCACCGCGTCCGCCGTTCTGTGGCGCGCGATCATCTCCTGCATATACGCGGGATTTCCGTGAGAATCCGAAAAAACAAGGAGTTTCATAGCTGTTTCCTTTCCTGCGCCGCATAAAGCGGCGACTGTTTTGGCATCGAATTTCGCCTTTCTGCATATTCTGTAGGGAGACAGACTGAAAAGGGGCGATACCATTGAATGAAAATCAGATGCAGGCGCTTTTGAAGCTCGCCGCCCAGCGGCTCAACACAACGCCGGAGGCGCTGCGCAGCGCGGCGGAAAGCGGCAGCCTACAAAATATCACCGGCGGTGCGAACGGCCCGCAGGCAGAGCAGCTCCGCCGCGTGCTCAGCGACCCGGAGAGCCTCGTGTATCTCGGGCGCTTCCTCAGGCCCTCGGGCGAGAC
>URQJ01000147.1 GCA_900549945.1 uncultured Oscillospiraceae bacterium | reverse complement strand
GTGCTGCGTACGGTTGTCGCGCGTTTTCCGCAGCAGGCAGCGGCAGGGCAAGCCTGTCTGCGCCGCAAGCCGCTCGGCGAGCAGCTTGGACTGGTCGTACCCGCGTTCCCGGAGGCGCTCGGCCGAAACGGGCACCGGCACGATGCAGTCGTACTGCGCTGCCTCGTCCGCCAGCACGCGCGCCATCAGCCCGGCGAGCGGCACGGCAAGGCTTGTCTCCCCGCGGAACTTGAAGCGCCAGAGCGTCGAGCGGAACGGCTCCCGGTACCGCATCGGCGCGCGGCACTCGAGCGTGTACATCTCCCGCCGCACGCGCAGCGCAAAGTAGCGGTACACGCGCTCCACGGGCCGCGCGGCGCAGTCTGCGCAGAGGAAATCCGCATCGACCGCCGCGGGCCGCCCACAGAGCAGGCAGCGCGCCGGAAAGAAAAACGCCAGCACCCGATTTAAAAGCCGCCTCATGCTTCCCCCTTCTCCGGCACTTCCTCGGTCAGAAAGCGCATCAGACCGGAGAAGCGCCGCGTTTTCCGGTCGTTCGCCACCATATCGGCGACCGCACTGCGGCGGCCGACGAGAATCAGGAGCTTCTTCGCGCGCGTGATGCCCGTGTAAAGCAGATTGCGGTAGCTGAGCTGCGGCGCACCCGGAAACACCGGCATGATAACCGCCGTAAATTCGTTGCCCTGACTCTTGTGCACCGTCACCGCATAGGCGAGCTCCAGCTCTGCCGCGGCGTGCTCGAAATCATAGAGCACCTCGCGGTCGTCCACCAGCACGCGCATGCAGCCCGCTGCGCGGTCGATGTCCGTCACGATGCCCATATCGCCGTTGTAAACACCCTCGCCGCTCGTGCCGTCCGGCCGGCTCCACGGCAGGTCATAGTTGTTCTTCACCTGCATCACCTTGTCGCCGACGCGGAACAGCGCACCGTTCACCGAAACCTGCGGCTTATCCTTCGCCTGCGGGTTGATGCGCTCGCGCAGCCGCTTATTCAGCTCGATAGTGCCGATCTCCCCCTTGCGCCCCGGGCAGAGCACCTGAATGTCCGCCACAGGCGAATAACCGTAGCTCTTCGGCAGCCGCGTGACGGCGAGGGAAAGCACCAGCTCGGACACCGCGTGCGCGTCCTCCGCCGGCATGAAAAAGAAGTCGCTGCTGCGCACGTTGAGCACCGGCATCTCGCCGCCCACGATGCGGTGCGCGTTCGTCACGATCAGGCTCTCCATCGACTGCCGGAAGATCTCGCTGAGCTGCACCGTCGGAAAAATGCCGGAAGCGATCAGATCGCCGATCACGTTGCCGGCGCCGACGCTCGGCAGCTGGTCGCTGTCCCCGACGAGGATCAGCCGGCAGCCAACCGGCAGGGCGCGCAGCACGCTCTCGAACACGTAGGCGTCGACCATCGAGAGCTCGTCGATCACGACCGCGTCGCACTCGAGCGGGTTGCGCTCGTTGCGCTGGAACACCGGATTGTCGTTTTCGTCCCAATCCACCTGTAACATGCGGTGGATCGTCTTGGCCTCCTGCCCCGTCAGCTCCGACATGCGCTTCGCCGCGCGGCCGGTCGGCGCCGCAAGAAACACCTGCTCGCCCTGCTCCATCAAAATACGGATGATCGCGTTGAGCGTCGTCGTCTTGCCGGTGCCCGGTCCGCCCGTCAGAATCAAAAGCCCCTTGTCGAGCGCGGCGCGGATCGCCTCCTTCTGGAGCTGCGCGTACTCGATACCCTCGCTGCGCTCGATCTCCTCGATCTCGCGGTCGATGCCGACGATCGACTGCGGCGGGTATTTCAGCATCATGCGGATGCGGTCGGCACTGTACACCTCGCTGCGGTGCTGCTTCGGCAGGAAGATGAAATCCCGCCCGCTGAAGTTCTCGCACACAGCCTCAAAATCGCGGCAGAGCGCGTAAAGCGCCGCCTGCGCGTCCTCGAGCGATACGCCGAGCATTTGCGCCGCGGCGGTGCAGAGCTTATCGGCCGGCAGGCAGGTGTGGCCGTTCAAAAGGTTGTGCCGCAGCACATACAGCACGCCGGCCTTGACGCGCTCCACATTCGCCCTGTCGTACTCGAGCGACTCCGCGAGCTTATCCGCCACCGTGAATTCCACCGCGATCTTATCACTGCACAGCCGGTATGGGTCCTCCTGAATGCAGGCAACCGAATCCGCGCCGTACGCCTTCCACACCTTCACGGCGTCCTCCGGACGCACGCCGAAGCTGCCGAGAAACGCCATCAGGTCGCGGATGCCGTTGACGCGCTGCATCTCGCCGGAAATCTCCCGCGCCTTTTTCAGCGTGATGCCCTTGATCGTCGCTAGGCGCTCGGGGTCGTTCTCAATGACGTCAATCGCATCGTCACCGAACGCCGCGATAATTTTCCCGGCCGTCGCCGCGCCGATCCCCTTCACCGCGCCGCTCGAGAGGTATTTCAGCATCGCCGAGGTCGTTTCCGGGCGCGAGCGCTCGAACGCCTCGGATTTAAACTGCTCGCCGAAGGTCGCGTGCGCCGTCCACGTGCCGTACAGGTGCAGCTTCTCCCCGACGCTTATGTACGGAAATGTGCCGACCACCGTGACGAGCGCATCGCCGCTGCTCAGCTCCATCACGGTGTATTGGTTGCTGTCGTTGTGGTAGACGATATTTTCTACGCTGCCCTCCATTTCGAGCAGCTGCTTTTTTTCGTTCGGCACTAGCGATCTTCCTCTTTCTAATTGATACCTTTATTATAGAACATCTTTTCGCGTTTGCAAAGCCCCAATTTCGGTAAACGGGTATTTCCGGATAAGTTTTTTGTAGATTTCCTCGATCTCCGGGTCACCCGCGGGATTCAGACAGACGATGCGGCACATACCGCTGAGATCGAGCCAGCGGATTCGCTCCATCGCGCTGCGCACCACGTACTCGGCCTCATCGGCATTTTTCGCCGTCACATAAACCGTAAACGGCACCTCCTCCTGCAGCAGGCGCGATTTTGTCAGCCACAGGCTCACGGCCTTGACCGCCGCCGTCACAACACAGCAGGCCAGCATGCAGAACAGTACGATCACGATCGGTTCCAATTCGATCACCCAACCTTCCGAAAAATCGGGCCGGCTTCGGCGGAGGCGCGCCCGGCCGAAACGCAAAAACACCCTCCGAGCCATTCTATGCCCGGCGGGTGTTTTCGGTTCAGCATCTTACAGCGCGGCCTTCAGCGCCTCGGTCTTATCGGTACGCTCCCAGCGCACGCCGAGTTCCTCGCGGCCCATGTGCCCGTAGGCGGCGAGCGGGCGGTAGATCGGCTTTCTGAGGTCGAGCTCGCGGATGATCGCGTTCGGGCGCAGGTCAAAGACCTTCTGCACGGCCGCGGCCAGCGCGGTATCCGCCGCCGTGCCGGTGCCGAACGTGTCCACCATCACGGAAACCGGATGCGCAACGCCGATCGCATACGCGAGCTGCACCTCGCACTTCTTCGCGAGGCCGGCCGCCACGATGTTCTTCGCCACATAGCGCGCCGCGTAGGCCGCAGAGCGGTCCACCTTTGTCGGGTCCTTGCCGGAAAACGCGCCGCCGCCGTGGCGGCCCACGCCGCCGTAGGAATCGACGATGATCTTTCTGCCGGTCAGGCCGCTGTCGCCGACCGGGCCGCCGATCACAAAGCGCCCCGTCGGGTTTACATAATACTTCGTGTTTTCATCGATCAGCGCGGCCGGAACGATCGGCTTCACGACGTATTCGACCATGTCACGGCGGATTTGCTCGAGCGAAACCGATTCGCTGTGCTGCGTGGAGATGACGATCGCATCGATGCGCTTCACGGTGTCGCCCTCGTATTCCGCCGTCACCTGCGTCTTGCCGTCCGGGCGGAGATAAGCGAGCGTGCCGTCCTTACGGACCTTCGCGAGCTGCTTCGCGAGCTTGTGCGCGAGGGAGATCGTCATCGGCATCAGCTCCGGCGTTTCGTCGCAGGCATAGCCGAACATCATGCCCTGATCGCCCGCGCCGGTCAGGTCGTCCTGATCAGCCGCGCCGTTTTTCGTCTCAAACGACTCGTTGACGCCCATCGCGATATCGGGCGACTGCATGTCGATCGAGGTCAGCACGCCGCAGGTCGCGCCGTTGAAGCCGGCGTCCGGCGAATCGTAGCCGATTTCTTTGATCACACCGCGCGCAATCGAGTCGATGTCCACGTAGCACTCCGTCGAAATCTCGCCCATCACGTGCACCATGCCTGTCGTCGCCGTCACCTCGCAGGCCACGTGCGCCGTCGGATCCTTTGCGAGAATCGCATCGAGAATCGCGTCGGAAATCTGGTCGCACACCTTGTCCGGATGTCCCTCCGTAACGGATTCCGAGGTGAAAAGATGTCTGTTCGTGTTCATAAAAACGCTTCCTTTCTGCTGCCCCACACAAGGAATTTTCGGAAAATAAAGAACCGCTCAACAAAAGATGAGCGGTTCGCAATCCTCATCTTTCGGCATTGCCATGCCGCAGGAATTAGCACCTTGCAAAAAATGCAGGTTGCCGGACATCAAAGGGCCTGTTCCCTCCGTCGCTCTTGATAAGGGCATATTCATTTGATTTGTGATCAGTATAGCACAATTCGTCAAATTGCGCAAGGCGCAAAACATGGAAATCTCACCGAAATGCGGCGCAGAAATCCGATAACCTGCACAATTACAGCGACCGGCCATTGATCACCGGCTCGAGCTTCTTGTAGACGGCCAGCGTGACCGCCGCGCTGATCAGCCCCTTGCAGAACGTGAACGGCACGTTGAACACGAGCAGCGCCTGCCAGAGATTTTCGATGCCCGGATTGATCGCCCGGTACATGCCGAGAATCGCATCCATGGACATGATGTTTGTGTAAATCGGGTAGACGACATAGTAGTTTGAAAACAGGCTGAGCACAGCCATCAGGGCCGCGCCGAGCAGCGCGCCGGCCGCCGCGCCGAGCAGCAGAGCGATAAAGATTTTGGTGGTCAGGCTGTTTTTTCTCATTTTTCCGGTTTCGCTCATGCCAGCCCTCCCGCGTTCCGCTCCGACA
>URQJ01000146.1 GCA_900549945.1 uncultured Oscillospiraceae bacterium | reverse complement strand
GCTGCGCTACCGCCCCTACTTCGGCGAAACCGGCGGCGTGACCGTCTCCGGCGGCGAGCCGCTGATGCAGCCGGAATTCACGGCGGAGCTTTTCCGCCTGCTGCATGAACACGGCGTGCACACGGCGCTCGACACCGCCGGCGCGGGCGACCTCGAAAAGGCCGAAGCTGTCTTAAAGCACACCGACCTCGTCCTGTGCGACGTGAAGTTCGCAGAAGAGGCCGATTACCGCGCGCACTGCGGCGGCTCGCTCGCCCACACGCTCGATTTCCTGCGGCTCACGGCGCGCCTTGACATCCCGGTCTGGGTGCGGCACGTCGTCGCGCCGGGCCTGACCGATATGCCAGCCAGCCTGCGCGCCGTGCGCGATCTCTGCGCCGCGTTTTCGAACATCGAGAAAATCGAGTGGCTGCCGTTCAAGAACATCTGCGCGGAGAAGTACGAAGCGCTCGGCATCCCGTTCCCGATGGCCGGCAGGCCCGCCTACACGCAGAAGCACATCGATATGCTCCTGCAAGCGCTGTAAAGGCGTCGAATCTCCCACAAATCAATCAAGCCCCAAGCCCGGTTTTCCGCCGAGCTCGGGGCTTTTTGCATGGCTGATAACACGTGCAGAAATCACAGCACATATGCCTCGCCCGGCGCAAGGACCAGAGCGCGGGCGGGGTTTTGGATGCGGGCGAGCAGATCCGCCGGGTCGGCGTTGAACGGTTTCATATCCGGCGCGTCCGTGCAGCCCCAGTGCCAGAGCAGCAGCTTCGCCTGCGGATAGGCATTCGCGAGGCGCACGGCATTATTCAGGCCGATGTGCCAGCTGTCGTCGGAAAAATCGAAGAGAATCAGCTTCGGCGGCGCCATCGTGAGGTGCTCGGGAAGAAGGCGCGAATCGCCGACCGCCCAGACCGCGCCGTCCGGCGTGTCGAGCCAGAAGCCGCAGCAGTCCTCGCGGCCGAAAACATAACCGCCTATTTCGGGGTAATCCGCCTGCCACGCATGGTCGGCGGGCGTGAGCGTGACGCCGATCTGCCCGACCGTGAAGCGCGCCCCGATCGCGTGGCCCGCACCCGGCAGCCCCATTTCGGCGAGCAGCCCGCCGACGTACCGCGTGCCGTGAAAAGCGCCGCAGCTTTTGGAAAGCGCCGCACATGTCTCCCGGCTGAAATGGTCGCCGTCCGCGTGCGTGATGAGCACGGCGTCGAGCGCCGGCACCGCTTCGGGCTGAATCGGCGGCGGCACGAGCTGCGGCATATCGAAGCCCGTGAGCACCGGGTCGATCATCACCGCCGTGCCGCGGCTCGTGACGAGCGCGCCGGCATTGCCGAGCCAGCGCACGACTGTTTTTTCCGCCGCACCGAACGCCTCGGCACCGAACGGCTTCGGCTCCGGCGCGCGCGCCTGCTTTGCTTTCACAGAACATCGCCTCCCGCTTTCTTTAATCCTGTACGCTTAAATTATAAAATGTTTTCCCCCGCATGTCCAGCCCCGCCCCGGTTTTTAAGCGCCGTATTTCTGCATAACCGCAAAAAAGCAATGCAAATTCATAATATGTTGCTGGAAATATGCCGCAAAATCTGCTATACTTATGAAAGAAGATTAAATCTTAATTCAAAATTCTGCGGAAAGGTCGTGATGTAAGGGTTGAATTTACGTAAGAATCTGTCGGAAAAATGGATGGAGGCCGTCCGGGCCGTGCTGCCGATCGTCTGCATCGTGCTGCTGCTCTCCTTCACCATTGCGCCGATCTCGCCGAGCATTCTGCTCTGCTTTCTGATGGGCGCCGCGCTGCTGCTCGTCGGCATGATGCTGTTCTCCGCCGGCGCGGAAATCGCGATGACGCCGATGGGCGAGCGCGTCGGCACCGCGATGACACGCACCAAAAAGCTCGGCATCGTCGTCGTGCTCTCGTTTCTGCTCGGCCTGATCATCACAATCTCCGAGCCGGATTTGCAGGTGCTCGCCGAGCAGGTGCCCTCGGTGCCGAATATCATTCTGATCCTCTCGGTCGCCTGCGGCGTCGGCGTTTTTCTCGTTGTCGCGCTGCTGCGCATGCTGTTTTCCATCGCGCTGCCGCCGCTGCTCGTCGGCTGCTATACGCTCGTGTTCGTGCTCTCCTTTTTCGTACCGCGCGAGTTTCTCGCCGTGGCGTTCGATTCCGGCGGCGTGACCACCGGCCCGATGACCGTGCCGTTCATCATGTCGCTCGGCGTGGGCATTTCCGCCATCCGAAGCGACCGCCACGCGGCGGACGACAGCTTCGGCCTCGTCGCGCTCTCCTCGGTGGGGCCGATCCTCGCCGTGATGATCCTCGGCATGATCTACAGCCCGGAGCAGAGCGCGTACGCCGCGCCGTCCATCCCCGAAATCGGCGATTCCGCCGAGCTTTGGCGGCTGTTCGGCGAGGGACTGCCCCGCTACGTACAGGAGATTGCCGTTTCGCTGCTGCCGATCGTCCTCTTTTTCCTTTTGGCGCAGATCATCGTGCTGCGGCTAGACCGCCGGCAGCTTTTGCGCATCGGCATCGGCCTGATCTACACCTACATCGGCCTCGTGCTGTTTTTGACCGGCGTGAACGTCGGCTTCATGCCGGCGGGCAACTACCTCGGCCAGCAGATCGCCTCGTTCCGCTACCCCGTGATCCTCGTGCCGGTCGCCATGGTGATGGGCTACTTCATCGTGCGCGCCGAGCCGGCCGTCTACGTTTTGAACCGGCAGGTTGAGGAGATTACGGACGGCGCGATCTCGGCGGGCGCCATGGGCATCGGCCTCTCCGTCGGCGTTTCGATTTCGCTCGGCCTTGCGATGATCCGCGTGCTGACCGGCATCTCGATCCTGTGGTTTCTGATTCCGGGCTACGCGATCGCGCTGGGCATCTCGTTCTTCGTTCCAAAGATCTACACGGCGATCGCCTTCGACTCGGGCGGCGTGGCCTCCGGCCCGATGACGGCCACCTTCCTGCTGCCGCTCGCGCAGGGCGCCTGCACGGCGCTCGGCGGAAATATTGTGACGGACGCGTTCGGCGTGGTCGCCATGGTCGCCATGACGCCGCTCATCACAATTCAGGTGATGGGCCTCGCGACGAAGCTCGCCGAACGCCGCACGGCGAAAGCGGCCGAAGCGGTCGCCGTGCGCTTCGACGCGCTGGACGACGACGCGATCATCGAGCTTTAGCCGGCGTGCAGAAAGGATTTTCAGCCTATGAGCAACACCTTGTATTGGATGGTCACCATCATCGACCGCAACCAAAGCCGCAAGTTTCTCTCCTTTTACCGGGACTACGGCATCTCCGTGACGCTGAACACGCTCGGCCGCGGCACCGCAGCCTCGAGCGTGCTGAATTATTTCAGCCTCGAGGCAACGCAGAAGGCCGTTTTGTGCGCCGTCGTCACCGACGCCGTGTGGTGCCGCGTGAAAAAAGGGCTTGAAACGACCATGCAGATCGATATTCCGGGCACGGGCATCGCGTTTGTCGTGCCGGTGAGCAGCATCGGCGGCAAGCGCCAGCTGCAATTTCTCATAAACGGGCAAGAGTTTACGAAAGGGGAGGAATCCGTCTTGAAGGATACAAAGCACGAGCTGCTGGTCGTCGTCGCAAACCAGGGCTACACGGAAACCATCATGGAGGCCGCGCGGCGCGGCAAGGCCGCCGGCGGCACCGTGCTGCACGCGAAGGGTACCGGCATGGAGGGCGCGGAAAAATTCCTCGGCGTCTCGCTTGCGGCGGAAAAGGAGCTGGTGCTGATCGTCGTGCGGCACGAGCAGAAGAACGACGTGATGACCGCAATCATGGAGGACGCGGGCCTCGAAAGCCGCGCCAAGGCGGTGGTGTTTTCGCTGCCCGTCACGAGCACGGCGGGCCTGCGCCTGACCGACCTGACCGCCGACACCGAATAACCGCGCACGAATCCCGCAGCGGCTCGCAGAACGCCGTGTACAGGCGCGTGGGGGGCTGTGTTTCCCGCCGCGGCTTCTCCGCTGCTTCGGCAGCACGCAGCCTATTCCCTCTTCAAAAGCGCCTGTGCAATTTCCTGCGTGCCGCCGGTCAGCCTGTGCACCAGCGGCAGCCAGTAAAAGGCCGAGGTATTTTCATCGCACCGGAAATACGTGTCGTCGCCATGGCAGAGATAGACCTCCTTTTGCAGCGCGAGCGCCATGCCGAGCTCCGTGTGCGTGCCGCGCACCTGCGGTGTGAGCACGATCAGCATATCCGCCTGCCGCACGCCCGCACACTCCGCCTCAGCGATGAACCGCAGCGCCTCTGCATCCTGCACATTCTCCGGGCAATGCTGCGTCCAGTCGTACGTGTGCACCCAGCCAGCACCTTTCAGCCGCTGCGAAAGCGCGCGCACCTGCCTGCGGCCCGCCATTCCCGCCCGCGTCAAAGCGGTCATTTCTGTAATTTTCAGCTTCTTACCGAAGCAGAAGGAGCACGCTTTTGCCCTTCCGCTTTAAGTATAGCAGATCGCATGGAATTTTCAACGCGGCAAATCTATTTTCATACAGCCAAATTAAAAGATAAGAGCGCGGCCGTCTCAGGACAGCCGCGCCCTTTGCGTCCCTGAAGCGATGCCGGGGACAGGATTTCTATTTCAGCCGAACAGGTTTTCCGGGTTTAGCGGCTCGCCGTTCTCCGTGGCCTCGAGGTGCAGGTGCGATTCCATCGCCGATTCAAACGGCGCGGCCGTCACGCTGCCGATGTCCTGCCCTGCGGAGACGACCTCGCCGGGCTCGACGAGGAACGTTTCGCCAAGACCGCAGTAGCGCACCTCATATGCGCCGTGCTCGATTACAATGATATTCCCGAGCAGCATGTCCGTATACGTCTCCTTGACAAGACCGTTCGCAATGGCTTTCACCGTCTCGCCGTGCGCCGCCGCGTAATCGGCGCCCAGATGCGCGCGGTAGTCCCGCATCGTCTCGGAATAGACCGGGTCCTCCGAATAGGCGAGCAGAAGCGTATCGCTCTCCACCGGGCGCTTGAAGCCGACGCTCACCGTGTATTCGGGCTGCACGGCGGTTTCCTCGGCCGGTGTTTCACCGTCCGCACCGTCCGCCGCAGGGGCGTCTGCGGGCTCTGTCTCTTCGGCCACCGGCTCCTCGGCCGGGGCGGTCACGGGCTCCTCCGGCTCCGCCTCCACCTGCAC
>URQJ01000145.1 GCA_900549945.1 uncultured Oscillospiraceae bacterium | reverse complement strand
TCGAGATGCGCTCCTCGATGAATTTGTTCGGCTGCAGCGTCTCAAAGCGGTAGTCGAGCGCGGTCTTAACGCTCTCGCTCTTTTTCCGCCAGTCCGAAACGCTGCGGATCGCGCGGAGCGTGCCCGCCACAGCGAGCAGCTCGGGCAAGTTCAGCACGCCGCCGGCCTGCGCGCGGCGCAGCGCGTTCGTCACGTTCGTCATCCCGTAGAACGACGGCGCGCCAAATTTCGCCATCAGCACGAAGGCGTCGTCCGTCTCCTGCAAAAGGCGCGCCACGTGCTTTAGGTCCGTATCCGGCTCGATCTCCGCCGCGAGCGCCGCCGCATCCGCGCAGGTCGTTTCGTCCGCAAGCTGCTGGAGGATCTTGTCCAGCTCCAGCGATTTATAATCTTTCAGCATAGTTTGCTCCCCATAGAAAGCGCGCGGCCTGCACCCCGCCCGCAAGCGGCGGCGGGACGCGCGCGTTTTCAATCCAAAAAGGTCTTATAAAATTCAAGTGTTTTCGGCATGACGTGCAGCGTGCGCACCACGCAGCTTTCGGTTGCGGCATTCAGGATCTTGAGCGCGGGCTCCGGCAAAGAAAACGCATACAGCTTTTCAAAATCCGAGAACACGATGTGCCGCATCGCGGTCAGCACGCCGGGCGGCAGCGCGATGTACGGCTCGCCCGTATCCGCAAAGCAGTCCTTACAGCGCAGAATGCCGCTGTCCGGCAGAAAATACATCACGTCCGATTCGTACGCCGCGCAGTCGGCGCAGGCGACGAGGTCCGGCATATAGCCGGCGATCGCGAGCATGCGCAGCTCCGTCAAAGACTGCAAGAGCCGCTGCGGGCGCGTTCCCTTTGCGAGAAAGTGCAGCGAATTCAGCACGAGCCGCAGGTATTCCTCGGAATCCGTCTCCTCGGGCACCATCAGGTACGCGAGCTCGCAGAAATACTGCGCGAGCGAAAGCGCGCCGATGTCCCGGCGAAGCCCGAAAAAGACCTCGGCCGGTTCGGCATCATCGATTATGTATTTGTCCCGCCCCTTGAAAATCGAAAGGCGGGAATAGCAGAGCAGCTGTGTCGCCGCGCTCTTGCTGTCCTTCAAATTCTTCGCGCGGCGCGCAAAGGCGCGCAGCACGCCGCTGTCTCGGGTCAGCACCGTGACGAGCCGGTCGCTTTCGCCGATCGTCTGCTCCTTAATAATTAACCCCTGTGTTTTGATCTGCATTCTGGGCTCCTGCCGTATGGGCGCCGGAATCCCTCCGGTGCCGAAGCTGTGCGTAACGGATGTAATCTTCCACGCTGCCGCTGTGGTAAAAGCTGCTCCACGCCCGGCTTTCCGCCTCGGGCATTTCCGGAAAATCTCTCCTCTCGGAATCCATCATGTCGAACACCATGCCTTTCCTTAGAGCCTGCGCCAAGGCCGCACGCCGGCGGCCGGCCGCTCCGTTTTAACGCTTCTACTCTTAGAGTATTTGCGCTTTCCAAAAGGCTATGACAGGAAAATAAATCTTTTACCGACAGATTCCGGCAGAAATTCCGCAGCAAATGTGCTAGGGGATCAGTTCAGAAGGTCGCGCTTGTCGAAGCCGAGCGCCGTCAGCACGCCGGGGCGCTGCCGCCAGTCCTCCTTGACCTTCACCCAAAGGCGCAGGTTGATCCTGCACCCGAAAAAGCGCTCCATATCCTCGCGCGCCTTCGAGCCGATTTTCTTGAGCATCGCGCCGCCCTTGCCGATCAGAATGCCCTTGTGCGTATCGCGCTCGCAGTAGATCGTCGCGTCGATATCGGTGATGTCGCCGCGTTCCTTCATGCTTTCGGTGACGACCGCAACGCCGTGCGGGATCTCCTTGTCCGTAAAGCGCAGGATCTTCTCCCGCACGATCTCGGCAGCGATGACGCGCTCGGGCTGGTCGGTGAGCGTATCCTCCGCGAAGAAGTGCCCGCCCGGCTGCGCGAGGCGAGAGAGCTCGTCCTTCAGCGCGTCCATGCCGTTTCCGTCCTTTGCCGAAACCGGAACGACGGCGTCGAAATCGTAGAGCTTTGAGAGCGCTTCGATCTGCTGCATCAGAAGGCTTTTGTCCTCCAAAAGGTCGATCTTGTTGATCGCGAGCACGGCGGGCAGCCCAATCGATTTGAACCGCGCGGCAAGCTCCTCGTCGGCCTTTGAGATCTTCGTGCCGGCTTCCGTGACGAGCAGGCAGGCGTCCACGCCCGCGACAGACTGCGTAACGCTCTTGACCATGTAATCGCCGAGGGAATTTTTCGGCTTGATGAGGCCCGGCGTGTCGATGAACACGAGCTGCGTTTCGCCCTCGGTCCACACGCCCATGATGCGCGTGCGCGTCGTCTGCGGCTTACTCGAGACGATCGCGAGCTTTGTGCCGATCAGGCGGTTCAAAATTGAGGATTTCCCCACATTCGGCCGCCCCACAATGGCGATAAACGCCGATTTCTCATTCATATAATTTGGTGTTTCCATATATGGCTTCCTTTACCGTTTCACGCCGCGCGGTTTTTTGAAAGCACGGCGCTATCTCCTTTTTTTTCGCTCAAAGAGCCCTGCGATGCCCGTGGGGCCGAGAACGATGAACACGAGCGCCAGCGCGGTCGCGGCGAGAAAAAGCGGGCAATAGAGCGGCGAGGTGAAGATCTGCACCGCGAGCGCCCACAGCGCCTTCGGCCGCCACAATACCGCAATACCGACAAAAGCGGCAAAAACGGCGCTGATGAGCACCGCCCCCGCCGCAATATCCTTCGTTCTGCCGATGAACCGGTTATAGCTTTTCTGCGCGTAATCGCAGAGCATCTCGATCGCCGTGTTGAAGCCCTCCGCCGTGATGACCACCGCCACCGCGAGCAGAAGCGCCGCAAACTCCCCGCGTGAAACGCCGAGGAGAGGCGAAAAAAACAAAACGTATACCGCCGCTGTCACGTGTATACGCATGTTCCGCTCCGTTTTGACCGCGAAAAGAATGCCGCGCGCCGCGTCGCCGAAGCTATCTGCGAGCGTGCGGCGTTTTCCCTTTGTCTTCCAGTCCGGTACCATGTCACACGGTATAACTGGACGTGCCCGGCAGGCCGAGCTGCGTCATGACGTATTCTTCCTTTTCGCGCATGCGCACGCGCTCGATACCGCCGCTCTCGTGGTCGTAGCCCAGCAGGTGCAGCATGGAGTGCGCCGTCAGGTAGCCGATCTCGCGCTCGAGGCTGTGGCCGTAGCGCTTCGCCTGCTCCATCGCCATCTCCATCGAGAGCACAATGTCGCCGAGAATCTTCGCGCCCGTGTCGTGGTTGATGTCGTACACGCCGTTTTCGCCCATCGGGAACGAGAGCACGTCCGTCGCGCTGTCCTTGTTCCTGTACTGGGCGTTCAGCTCGCGGATCTGCTCGTTATCGACGAAGGTCACGCTGATTTCAGCGGAATCCTCAAATTTCTCCATCCGAAGAACCGCATGGCAGCAGCGGCGGATCAGCATGCGCACGCCGGTGGGAACCTTAACCGCCTTCTGATCGTTTTTGATGATGACTCTGATTTTTTCCATATGCCAAAATCCTTTCGGTTCGGGAATCCCCGCCGGCGCCGCTTGATGCCGCGGGCCCGGGACTCCACAGGGGTTATTTTGAAGCGGACGCCCTTTCGTACGCCCGTATGATGTCCTGCACAAGCCGGTGGCGCACAACGTCTTTTTCCGTAAAGCGGAAAATCGAAATGTCTTCGACGTTCCGCAGCACGCGCATCGCGTCGCGCAGGCCGGAGCGCTTGCCGTCCGGCAGGTCGATCTGCGTGACGTCACCGGTGATGACCATTTTCGAATTGAAGCCGAGGCGCGTCAGAAACATCTTCATCTGCTCGCAGGTGGTGTTCTGCGCCTCATCGAGGATGACGAAGCTGTCGTCGAGCGTGCGGCCGCGCATGTACGCGAGCGGCGCCACCTCGATGTTCCCGCGCTCCACATACTTCTGGTACGTTTCCGCGCCGAGCATGTCGAAAAGCGCGTCGTAAAGCGGGCGCAGGTAGGGATCCACCTTCTGCTGCAAATCGCCGGGCAGAAAGCCGAGCTTTTCGCCGGCCTCAACCGCGGGGCGCGTGAGGATGATGCGGCTGACCTGCTGCGCGCGGAACGCCGTGACCGCCATTGCGACGGCGAGATACGTCTTGCCTGTTCCGGCAGGGCCCACGCCGATCGTGACCGTATTCTTCCGGATGTTGTCGCAGTACGCCTTCTGGCCGACCGTTTTCGGCTTTACGGGCTTGCCCTTCGCCGTGATGCACACGCAGTCCTCGGCGAGCGGGGCCATCTGCGCCTCGCGGTCCTCCTGCACCATGTCCATGCAGTAGCCGACGTTCTGCTCGTTGAGCGTTTCACCCTTCGCGATCAATCCCAAAAGGCTCTCGGCTGTGCGCGCCGCTTTCGATACGCCGGGCTCCTCGCCCGTAATCCTGAGCTGGGAATCGCGGCAGGAAAGCGTGACGCCAAAGGCTTTTTCAATCCGCTTTGCGTGCACGTCGAAGCTGCCGAACAGCTCGGCGGCCGCAGAAGCATTTTCCAAAAGAATACTTTTCTCCAAATCGTTCTCCTTCAGAGGCCGCGCGCCGGCGCGCCTCTCGATGAAATCCTGTGCGGGGCCGACCGCCCGGGCAGAACCGCCGGGCCGCTCCGCAAAGCCGCCTGATGCCGGAAAACGCGCCGGCGCCTGACGCTTGACACCGGACGCACACGTCCGTGCCTACGCAGTTATTATATCATAATATATCGATTTTTGGTCACGAAATTTTAAATGAAATTATTTAGATTCGCTGTGCAGATTCGACAAATGCCATGAAATGCGTGCGGCCGCGCGCTACGTGCCGGATGAAATCGGCACCGCTTCGGCAATGTTTTCCTCGCAGACGCATTCGGAAAACGCGTATACCACGCCGTCCTTGAGGGAATACGTGACCGTTTCGGAGAGCAGCACGCCCTCCTCGCCGAGGTAGATTTCCTGCATCTGGCGGATTTTTTCATACGCGCGCTGCTGCGCCTGCTCCTCGGTGAGCGCTACCGTGACCGGCTCATACGCGGCGGTGCGCAGCGTTTCCACCCACACGGGCAGCGCCGTGCCGAGCAGCGTGAGCGGCTCGCGGCTGTAAGCGGTGATCTCCGAATCGGGCGCGCCGGAAAG
>URQJ01000144.1 GCA_900549945.1 uncultured Oscillospiraceae bacterium | reverse complement strand
GAGCTGTGCGCCCTGTCAGCTCCTCTTGTGGAAGGAAAACGAGTAGTTACATTAGAGCTGGCCCAGGAACTCACCCAGCGCAGCGCCATGCGTTACGACCGGGAAGGAGACGAGCACTATGACATCGTGTCCGCTTATCAAAAATCCATGCGCGGTTCGGACCCGGATGCGGCGCTGCACTATCTGGGACGGCTGCTGGAAGCGGGCGATCTGCCCTCCGCCTGCCGCCGGCTGATGGTCTGCGCGTGCGAGGACGTCGGGCTTGCGTGGCCGCAGATCATCCCGATCGTGAAGGCCGCGGTGGACGCCGCAATGATGGTCGGCCTGCCGGAGGCGCGCATCCCGCTCGCCGACGCGGTGATCCTCGTTGCGCTTGCGCCGAAATCAAACAGCGGCGAGGCGGCGATCAACGCCGCGATGGCCGATATACAAAGGGGAAAGACGGGCGGCATCCCGCGCACGCTGCAGAATAAGCACTACGACAGCGCCGAGGTGCAGAATAAGGGGCAGTTTTACCGCTATCCGCATGATTTCCCGGGGCATTGGGTCGATCAGCAGTATTTGCCGGATGCGCTTTTGGATGCCCGGTACTACAGCTTTGGGGAGAACAAAAACGAGCAGTCCTTCAAGGCGTATTGGGACGGCATAAAAAAGCGGAGATAAGCATAGACTGAAGCTACAGATAGATTTAAAATGCGCGGAGGCAAACGTCTCTGATGCGAAAAGGAGAAAGGATGATGTTTCGATGAACCCGGCGGTTTTAAGCAACCTGTCGTATGGTATGTATGTGATCGGCACAAAGCGGGACGGGCAGCCGAACGCCTGCGTGGCCACCTCGGTTGTGCAGGTTTCGAGCGGCACGCCGGAAAAGGTGCTCGTTACGCTCACAAAGGATACAAACAGCTGCGCGGCGATCTGCGAAAACGGGATCTTCACGATTTCCGTGCTTTCCACGGAGACGCCGGCCAGCGTGATCGGCGCGCTCGGCCTTGTCAGCGGCAAAAATACGGACAAGCTCCGGAATATCCGGCATAAGGTGCTCGTTGAGGGCGTGCCGGTCGTCAAGGAAAACACATGCTGCTGGTTTTTGTGCCGTGTGATCCACTCGATGGACGTGGGGCAGGAGATCGTTTTCGCGGCGGAGATCATCGCCGGCAGCGACGCGGCCATCGGCACGCCGATGACGTACGATTACTACCGCAGAGAGACGCGCGGCCTTTCCCCGGTCGGCTCGCCGACGTATATTCCGCCGGAAAAGACCTTCGATAAGAGCAGTGGCGAGAGCTTCGTCTGCTCCGTGTGCGGCTACGTGTACAGCGACCCGAATTTCAGCTTTGAGGAGCTGCGCGACAACTGGACCTGCCCGGTCTGCAAGATGCCGAAGAAGGCTTTCGTGCGCCGTACATATCAGCGGTAAGCGCGGAAAAACGGGCTGAAGAGGGCTTCGGCTGTAAAAAAACACAGACAGAAAAGGGTCTGCCGTGCGGCAGACCCTTTTGCTTCGTCCGGAGCGTTCATTCGAAGCTTTGCAGGCTTGTGCTCGGCAGATCGCCGAGGTTGTTCGATTCCGAGCCGTCCGGCAGGCTGCGCAGGTATTCGCTGCCGTTGCGGCTTGCGATGGCCACGCCGCGGATGCCGCCCTGCTTCGCGAGCGCGACGCCCTCGGATTTTGAGAGCACCGTGCCGTCTGAAAGCTGGTAGCCGGAGATTTTGCCGTTGTTTCGGATCAGCTTGGAGATGCTTTTGGCGTCCTTATTCGGTACGGGGTTCATGATGTTGATGTTTGCAGGCAGATTGCCGATTCTCTTGCTCATTTTAGCCATTCCTTTCTGGTTGGTGTTTTCTTTACCCTATTGTCTCACGGTGTATTCCAAATATGCGGCCGGCACAAAAGAGGCGTGAAAAATTGGCGCCAGCGCATTGCAATATCCGATAAAATACGCTATAATACAAATAACCCAGCGCCGCACGGCTGCGGAAGAGGCAGCGGCGGCGCAGAAAAACAGGAGGCTTCCATGAATTCGTGTGATAAAAAGCAGCTTGAAATTACGGCTGCAAAAGTCAGACTTGGAATCATCGAAGGTGTTTATAACGCCAAATCCGGTCATCCGGGCGGATCGCTGTCTGCCGCGGACATTTTTACGTACCTCTATTTTAAGGAAATGCGCGTCGACCCGGCCAACCCGAAGTGCCCGGACCGCGACCGTTTTGTGCTGAGCAAGGGTCACTGCGCCCCCGGCCTGTACGCCGCCTTGGCTGAGCGCGGCTATTTCTCCGCGGAGGAGCTCAAGTCGCTGCGCCACATCGGCGCGATGCTGCAGGGCCACCCCGATATGAAGGGCACGCCGGGTGTGGATATGAGCTCCGGCTCGCTCGGTCAGGGCGTTTCCGCAGCCGTAGGCATGGCGCTTGCGGGAAAGCTCGACGAAAAGGACTACCGCGTGTATTCCCTGCTCGGCGACGGCGAGATCGAGGAGGGGCAGGTCTGGGAGGCGGCGATGTTTGCCGCCCACAAGAAGCTCGACAATCTCTGCCTGATCGTCGATTCGAACGGCCTGCAGATCGACGGCCCGGTCAGCGAGGTCGCAGGCCCCGCGCCGATCGACAAGAAGTTTGAAGCCTTTGGCTTTGACGTGCAGATCATCAACGGCCACTGCTTCGACGAGCTCGAGGCGGCCTTTGCGCAAGCCAAGACGGTGAAAGGCAAGCCGAGTGTGATCATCGCAAAGACAACGAAGGGCAAGGGCGTTTCCTTTATGGAGGATCAGGTCTCCTGGCACGGCACCGCGCCGAACAAGGAACAGTACGATGTCGCAATGCAGGAGCTTACCGCTGCATTGCAGGAACTGGAGGGCTGCTGATATGGCTGAAATGGTAAAGAAGGCTACAAGAGAGAGCTTTGGCGAGGCGGTCACGGAGCTGGCCGCCGAATATCCCGATGTCGTTGTGCTGGACGCGGACCTTGCCGCGGCCACGAAAACCGGCATCTTCAAGAAAAAATATCCGGAACGCTTCTTTGACTGCGGCATCGCGGAGTGCAACATGATCGGTGTTGCGGCGGGCCTTGCGGCCTGCGGAAAGATCCCGTTCGCGGCGTCCTTTGCGATGTTCTCTGCGGGCAGAGCGTTCGAGCAGGTGCGCAACTCGGTCGGCTATCCGAAGCTGAACGTCAAGGTCGTCGGCTCCCATGCGGGCATCTCCGTCGGCGAGGACGGCGCGACGCACCAGTGCTGCGAGGATATCGCCCTGATGCGCACGATCCCGGGCATGGTCATCCTCAACCCGAGCGACCACTACGAGATGAAGGCGGCCGTGCGTGCGGCGATCGAGCACAAGGGCCCGTGCTACATCCGTCTGGGCCGCCTCGCTGTGGAAAGCATCAACAACGGCGACGACTACCGCTTCGAGCTCGGCAAGGGCATCACGCTCTGTGAGGGTACGGACGTCACGATCGTTGCGACCGGCCTGATGGTTGCCGAGGCGGTCAAGGCCGCGAAGGCGCTGGAGGCCGAGGGCATCCGCGCGGAGGTTATCAACATCCACACGATCAAGCCGCTTGACGAGGAGCTTATTCTCGCGTCGGCGAAAAAGACAGGCCGTGTCGTCACGGTGGAGGAGCACAACATCATCGGTGGTCTCGGCGAGGCTGTTTCGGCGGTGCTTTCCGAGAAGTGCCCGACGCCGGTCACACGCATCGGCGTCAACGACGTGTTCGGCCACTCCGGCCCGGCCGTCGACCTGCTCAAGGAGTTCGGCCTTTCCGCAGAGCATATCGCTGAAGTCGTCCGCGAGAAGCTCGGCAAATAAGACGAAATGAAATAAGCTCGAAGAGGGCGGCAGAACACAAAGCTGCCGCCCTTTTTGAATAGAAAGAAGCAAAAGTTTTTGGTATGGAGGATTTGTTGTGTCTGGAATCAAAAGGGTTCATGTCATTTACAAAACGCATCTGGATATCGGCTACACCAATATGGGACAGACGGTGCTGGACAGCTACGTGCAGGAGCATATCCCGCATGCAATCGATCTCGCGCTGAAAATCAACACGCCGGAGCACAAGAAGTTTATCTGGACGGTCGGTTCCTTTCTGGCCGATTATTACAAGCGCCATGCAACGCCGGAGCAGCTCGAGAAGATGGACGAGGCGATCCGGCTCGGCTACTTCCGCTGGCACGGGCTTGCCGTCACCTCGCACACGGAGCTGCAGTCCCCGGAGGTGCTGGCGTACAACCTTTCGGTCAGCCGGAAGCTCGACCGTGAGTACGGCGTGCACACGATTGCCGCAAAGATGACGGACGTGCCGGGCCACACAATCGCGCTGGTGCGCCCGCTGTCCGAAGCCGGCATTCGCTACCTGCACATCGGCGTCAACCCGTCTTCGCGCGTCCCGCGTGTTCCGGAGGTTTTCCGCTGGCGGCGCGACGGACACGAGGTGATCGTCCACTATTCCGCGCAGTACGGTCAGGCGATCTCGATCCCCGGCTTCGATGAGGCGCTGGAGTTTGCCCACACGAACGACAACCGCGGTCCGCAGGATGCGGCGCAGGTGGAGGCGGAGCTCGCCCGCATTCAGGCGAAGTATCCGGGCGCCGTCGTCGAAGCCTCGACGCTGGATGCGTTTGCCGCTTCTCTGGAAAAAATCTGCGACCGCCTGCCGGTCGTCGAGGAAGAAATCGCCGACACGTGGATCCACGGCGTCGGATCGGACCCGTACAAGGTCTGCCGCTATAAGGCGCTGTGCGCGCTGGCGCACGAATGGCTCGCGTCGGGCCGGCTCACGGAGGACACGCCGGGCTACGCAAACTTCATGTGCAACCTGATGCTGATCGCCGAGCACACCTGGGGAATGGATTTCAAAAAGTACCTCGCGGATTTCAAAAACTGGACGAAGGCGGATTTCGAAGCGGCGCGCCGCACGGATACGACGACGCTCGACCTGCTCACGAACCGCAACGCCTCTCTGGTCGGCACGCTGGAATACGATCTCAGAAATTACTGCGGCGGCAAGTTCTCCGGCTCGTACTCGAAGTTTGAATCGTCGCATGCGGAACAGCGCGGCTATCTGACGGCGGCGCTTGCCGAGCTGCCGGAAGCGCTGCGAAACGAAGCGCAGGCCGCGATGGATGCGCTTGTGCCGCAGTTCGATGCGCGCGGCGAAGCGATTGCGCCCGGCGTGACGCACACCATTGCCGGGT
>URQJ01000143.1 GCA_900549945.1 uncultured Oscillospiraceae bacterium | reverse complement strand
ACCGACGCCCCCTACCGCGAGACGCGCGGCAAGGTGGAAAAGCGCCTGAAGCAAGGCTGCTCTGTCGTCGAGATGGAATGCGCCTCGATGGCGGCCGCCGCCGAATTCCGCGGCAAGCCCTTCGCGCAGTTCCTCTGGGCGGCCGATTCGCTTTCGGGCGAGGAATGGGACCGGCGCACGCTCGGCAGCTTTGACCCGAACAACGGCACGCTGTACATGGAGATCGCCGTGCGCGCCTTGCAGAACATGGCGCAGCTTTGAGGTGCGGCCATGGACATTTACTTCCCGAGCTGCAATTTCACAAAGGCCAGCCCCGAAGCCGCAAAGCGCCTGCGGCGCTGGATGCAGGCGCGCATGCCCACCGCCGGCTGTTGCCGCACGGACAAGACGCCGCGCGCCGCAGACGACACCGCCGTCTATTTCTGTCAGGCCTGCCGCGAGGTGCTTGAGGATCATATGCAGACGCGGAGCCTGTGGGAATACCTCGACGGCGCCGCGGATTTTCTGCCGCCCGACTACAGCGGCCTGTGCGTAAATTTGCAGGACTGCTGGCGCGACCGGGCGCACTCTGAAATTCACGGAGCCGTGCGCAGCCTGCTGCGCAAAATGCGCGTCGAGGTCGTCGAGCTCGAGCGGAACCGCGAAAAGGCCGATTTCTGCGGCAGTCTGCATGCCGAGCCGAAATCTCCGGTACTCAGGGCACAGGTCGCGGCACAGGGCGGCAAACCGATCTGGGAGATGCCCGCCGCCCTCGAGACGGCGATCATGCGCGAACAGGCTGAAAAAATCACCGAGCGTCTCGCCGTCACCTACTGCAACCGCTGCACGCAGGGGCTGCGGACCGGCGGCGCCGAAGCCGTGCACCTGCTCGAGCTTCTGATGGGCACGGCAAAGCTCTAAACGCCACCGCCTCCCATAAAAAATTAACAAACCCTTAAAATTCCCCGCGCAGACTGGAAATGCGCGGGGAATTGGTCTATAATCAGAATGGTGTTTTGTTGTTTTGTAAAAAAGCATCCATTCAATCTACATATTCAGTTGAAAACAGGAGGGTCCGAACCATGAAAGAAAATATGACCATTCAGAACCTGTACGACCTGCGCAACACGATGGCGCGCCCGCTGCTCGAAAACCTCACCTACCCGTGGGAGGCACTGCCGCTGATCGGCGCGTTCATCGTGGAGCTGGGCAAAACGCTTTCCCCCGAGGAATACGAGCTGCGCGGCGAAAACATCTGGGTCGCCAAAAGCGCGAAGCTCTACCCGAACATCTACATCGCCGGCCCGGCGATCATCGGCCCGAACACCGAGGTGCGCCCCGGCGCGTTCATCCGCGGCAACGCGCTGATCGGCGCGGGCTGCGTCGTCGGCAATTCGACGGAGATCAAAAACGCGATTCTGTTCGACGGCGCGCAGGCCCCGCACTACAACTACATTGGCGATTCGATTCTCGGCTACAAGGCGCACACCGGCGCCGGCGCGATTACCTCGAACCTCAAGCAGGACCACTCTCCGGTCACAATCCTCGCAGACGGCGAACGCGTGGAAACCGCGATGCGCAAATTCGGCGCCATGCTCGGCGACGGCGTGGAGGTGGGCTGCGGCAGCGTTCTGAACCCGGGCACTGTTGTGGGCCGGGGCGCGCGCATCTACCCGCTTTCGATGGTGCGCGGCTTCGTGCCGGGCTTCAGCATCTATAAGCGCGCCGGGGAGATCGCCGAGATCCGCGACTGAGAGAGGAGCCGCTTATGCTCGAAACGATACAAAGCATTCTCGTGCGCGTGTTGAACTCCAGCCTTTTATCGACGTTTCTGCTCGCGGTGAGGGCCGTCACGCCGATCATCGCACTGTACGTCATCTGGCGCTCGTACACCTCCTTCAAAAAGGGCCAGCGCCGCAAGGACCCGGTCATCATGCTGGAGGATGCGGCGACCGGCACGCACTTCCCCGTGCTGTACTGGGAAAACTCGATCGGCCGCAGCCGCAGCTGCGACATCCAGATACCGGATGAATCCGTCTCGCGCGACCACGCAGTGCTGATGCGCCGCGAGGAGGGCTGGTTTGTCTGCGACACCGGCTCGCACCTTGGCACGCGTGTGCGCGGCCGGGAGATCACGGAGCCGGCGCTGATCGAAATCGGCGACAAATTCTCGATGGGCGGAACAACGCTGATTCTGCGCAACGCCGACGACACGCCGAAGAAAAAGCGCAATATCTTCACCGGCTTCTCGAAGGAGGCCGCCTCCCCGTTCCGGCTGATGCTGTGCGTCACGCTGGTGCAGCTCTCGATGACGATGCAGCTCATGCTCGGCACCGGCGAATTCCGGCTGTTTCCGGTCGCGCCGTTCGGCATTTTGTTCCTCACGGGCTGGGCGCTTTACTTCTTCTCGCGCCGCATTTTAAAGCGCGTCAGCTTCGAGATCGAAACCGTGGCGATTCTGCTGAGCAGCATCGGCATTCTGCTTTTAAGCGGGCAGGGGCTGGACGCCGTCAAGACGCAGATTATCGCGATGCTGATCGGCGTGTTCCTATTCTGCTTCCTCGTCTGGTTTATGAGCGACCTCGAGCGCGTGACGAAGGTGCGGCTTTACATCGCGATCGGCGCGCTGCTGCTCTTTGCGCTGAACCTTCTGCTCGGCACGGAGATCTACGGCTCGAAGAACTGGATCATCATCGGCCCGGTCAGCATCCAGCCCTCCGAGCTGATCAAGATCGCGTTCATCTTTGTCGGCGCCTCCACGCTCGATCACCTGCAAACGAAAAAGAACATCACGGAATTCATCGTGTTTGCCGGCGCGTGCCTCGGCTGCCTGTTCCTGATGAAGGATTTTGGCACGGCGCTGATCTTCTTCGCCACCTTCCTCATCATCGCCTTCATGCGCTCGGGCAGCTTCCGCACGATCTTCCTGATCCTCGCGGCGGCGTGCTTCGGCGTTTTCCTGATCGTGCAGTTTCTGCCGCACGTGACGCAGCGCTTCGCCGGCTGGCTGCACGTGTGGGAATCCCCGAACGACCTCGGCTACCAGCAGACGCGCACGCTGACCTATATCGCGAGCGGCGGCCTGTTCGGCACGGGCATCGGCAACGGCTACCTGAAATACATGCCCGCCTCTGACAGCGACCTCGTTTTCGGCATGCTCTGCGAGGAGCAGGGGCTCTTTATGGGGCTCGTCGTGCTCGCGGGCATCGCGATGTTCATCCTCTACGCGCGCAGCGACGTGACGCGCAGCCGCTCCACGTTTTACGCGATCGCCGCCTGCGCCACGGCCGGCATGCTGCTCTTTCAGACCTGCCTCAATGTCTTTGGTCCGACCGACGTGCTGCCGTTTACCGGCGTCACGCTGCCGTTCATCAGCTCGGGTGGCTCGAGCATTCTCTCCACATGGGGCCTGATGGCGTTTCTCAAAGCCTCGGACGAGCGCACCTACGCAGCAAAGCGCGGCGGGCGCCGCCGCCCGGGCGTTGAAAACAGCTACATGCAGATGCCCGAGCCCGTAAAGGCTGTGCGGCGCGGCAGCGCGGAGGACGACACGGCGGACATCCCCGTGCGCACGCGCGGCGCGGCCGCCGGCAGAAGCGCGCAGCCTCAGCACCGCGCAGATGGGACAAACCGCTCCCGCCGCATGGAGGTGCATATCCCCGAGGAAAAGCTCTCGCCCGGCGCGGGCCGGCATATGCCCCGAAAGGAGGATGACCGCCGATGAAAACGACCGGCTTTCGTTCCTTTGTGCTCTACATTCTGCTGTTCATTTTTCTGGGCGGGCTCGCCTATTTTCTCGTGATGCTCGCCATAAACGGCTCCGACTGGGTCGCGCAGCCGTATAACGGCTACATCTATGCGGAGGACGCCACGCTCTCCGCCGGCACCATCACCGACCGCGACGGCATGATCCTCGCCAAAACTGAGGACGGCGCGCGCACCTACGCCGAAAGCGAAAGCGTGCGCCGCTCCCTGCTGCACACGATCGGCGATTCCAGCGGCTACATCGGCACCGCCGTGCAGGCCGTGCACCGCTCGAAGCTGATCGGCTACAACCCGATCACCGGGCTGAACGACACGATTTTCTCCGGGTTCGGCGCCGATATCCGGCTGACGATCGACGCAGATGCGAACGCCGCGGCCTTCAACGCCTTCGGCGGGCGCGACGGCTCGGCCTTCCTCTACAACTACGAGACCGGCGAGGTGCTCGTGAAGATCAGCGCGCCGACATACGACCCGATGAACGTGCCGGAGGATCTCTCCGAAAACGAAGAATACAACGGCGTTTTCGTCGATCATACGCTCTCCTCCAGCTACACGCCGGGCTCTATTTTCAAGATCGTCACCGCCGCCGCGGCAATGGACGCCCTCTCGGACTGGGACACCCGCACGTATACCTGCGAGGAGACGTATCCGGTCGGCAGCAGTCAGATCACCTGCCTCGACTACCACGGCGAGCTAACGCTTGAGGAAGCGCTCGGCCACTCGTGCAACATCTATTTCGCGAAGCTCGCGCTGGACATCGGCGCGGACGCATTGCAGGAGAAAGCCGAGGAAATGGGCTTCGGCGAGACGTTCCGCTTCGATTCGGTCGAGACGAACGCGAGCGAGATCGACCTCAGCAGCGCGAGCGATCTCGATCTCGCCTGGTCGTCGGTCGGCCAGGCGGAGGTCATGGCGAACCCCTACCACATGGCGCTTCTGATGGGCGCGATCGCGAACGGCGGCTCCACGCCGGAGCCGTACCTCATGGGCAGCGGCACCGGCACAAAATACACGCTGACTGACGGCACAACCGCCGCGGCGCTCCATACGATGATGCGCAGCAACGTCGCGAACTACTACGGCGACGGGATGTTCGGCGGCTACACGGTCTGCGCAAAGACCGGCACCGCCGAGCTGGACGGCCAGAACCCGAACTGCTGGATCGTCGGCTTCTCGGACGACCCCGCCGCCCCCTACGCCTTTGCCATCTGCGTGCGGGAGGGCGAATCCGGCCTTTATACCGCCGGGCAGGTCATCGCCGCCGCGCTGAACGCGCTCAGCGCGTAACCAGACGGCGGGACCATACAAAACATACGAAAAGACGCCCGGCACGCAGAGTCCCCGCCGGGCGGGCACAACCGAATAAAGCGGAGGGGAACCGGCCGGTTCCCCTCCGCTTTTTCATTCACATTCTATTTTTTCACATTCTTTTACATTCCGAGCAGGCTGTGAATCTCCGGGATGGTCTTTCCGGCGGCGCGCCACGCGCGGATCGCCTCGATCCGCGCGACGGACGCTGCCCGCGGGTAGCGCCGCGT
>URQJ01000142.1 GCA_900549945.1 uncultured Oscillospiraceae bacterium | reverse complement strand
TCCACTGCGCTGTGGGGGTGCGCTGGCAGCCGTATTCGAGCGGCGTGCGGAACTGCCGCTCCGCTGTGCAGAAGTGCGAGGAGGTCACGGCGCAGGCGTAGTTTGCCGCGCCGCTCTCCACGGCGACTGCGGACATCAAGAGCGTCTGCGCCATGGTGGAGCACGCGCCGTACTGCCCGAGAAACGGGATGTCCATTTCGCGCAGGCCGAAGGTGCTTGAGATGCACTGGTTCAAGAGATCGCCGGCGAAGATCATGCTGATGTCCGATTTCTCGAGGCCAGCCTTGCGGATCGCGAGCGTCGCGGCCTCGGTTTGCAGCATGCTTTCCGCCTTTTCCCAGCTTTCCTGCGCGAGGTAGGAATCGAGAAAGGTTTGGTCGAAATCGCGCGCAAGCGGGCCCTCGGCCTCCTTTTTGCCGCCGACCGCCGCGTGCCCGAGAATCACCGGGCAGCGCTCAAAGAGAATGGTGTATTTGCCGAGCCTTTTCACTGTGATCTTGTCCTTTCCTGCGAATTTTGCGCCGTGTTTTAGCCCTGAAACAGCCCGATGACGTACAGAACGACGCCGTAAAACACCGAGGCCGAGATGCCGAAAACGAGCACCGGGCCGGAAACGACGAACATTTTTGCGCCGAGACCGGTCACAAAGCCCTCGCTTTTGAATTCCAGCGCGGGGGAGACCATCGAGTTTGCAAAGCCGGTGATCGGCACGAGCGTGCCCGCGCCCGCGTGCTTTGCGATGTTGTCATACACGCCGAAGGCGGTCAGCGCCGCGGAGAGAAAAATCAGCGAGACGGAAACAAAGGTGCGCGCGTCCCGCAGCGTGAAGCCGAGCAGCATGAAGAGGTTTGCGATGCCCTGCCCGAGCGCGCAGATTGCGCCGCCGAATAGAAAGGCGAAGAGGCAGTTTTTCAGGACGGGCGAGCGCGGCGAAACCTGCTGCACCATCGCGCCGTATTCCCGAACGGATTTCGTTTTCATGGTGAACGTCCTTTCCGCAGGACGAAGATATACCCTGCATTTAATCTTTCGCTAGTATTTCCCGCAAAATGAAATCCATACAAAAAAGCTTTCCGAAACAAAGTCGGAAAGCTCTTTTGCAGCTTATTCAGCCGGTGCTTGATTTTTAATCGGTGTGCCGATGCGGATTACTTCCTGTGGCTCGCTTTTTTCTGCATGCGGAAATATACGAGAGAGAGAGTCAGGCACGCGGCACCGATGCACAGGATGACAACCCACATAGCGGGATTCGTGCTGTCGCCGGTCTGCGGCGTATCGACCGCCGGCTTCTCGGGCTGCGGCGTGGGCGTCGCGGCCGGTGCGGGCGTGGCCTCTGGAGCCGGGGTCGGCGTTACGGCAGCCGTAGGCTCCGCAGTCGGTGCGGGGGTCGGCTCTGCCGTAGGCTCTGTGGTCGGTGCCGGTGTGGGCTCCGTGGTGGGGGACGGCGAGGGTTCCGTGCTCGGCTCCGGCTCCTCTGTCTCAACAGCATAGGCGAGAACAAACGGCGAGAAGCTTGCAGTTGTGAATTCAAAGTAATCTGTGCCGTTTACAGTTACAAGCTCCGGCTTTATCGTTATAAGCTCTTCTATCTGCGCGACTACATCGCCGTTATTGTAATCTCTGTCCACGCCGTCGAAATGGTAGATGCACGCTTCCTTGCTGTTATCATAGTCTGCTGGAACTGGCCAGTATACCGTGACGGCACATCCGTCTCCGAGCGTCAGATATGCATCGCCGTTGTTTATATCCACCAAATCAAAATACCGCTGCTGGAACTTGACATTACCGTCAGGGAGCTCGTCCGCCCTTTCTTCCTGAATGTAATGCACAAGGATGTCCTGATCGATGAGCTCGTCTACCATCAGCCGCACGCCCGATGTGTCCTCCAGCTGCACGTCTTTGTCGTTGACAAAGTATGTCGTGCCTGCGTCTGCCACCGCCGCAAAATCACCGGGCTTTATCTCGTCCCGATTCTCTACAACCTCGGCGTGTTTCTCGTTGATGTTTGCCTTTACTGTAAGCGTAGCATCCTCTGACTGGGATACCGGATACGTGTATACCTTGTCACCGATCTTGATCTCGGCAGTCACATATTCCGCGCTCAGCGATCCCTGATACAGGTTCATGCTGAACTGCTTAAACTGCTCGTCCATTTTGACTTCAAAGTCATCGGAAACAATGTAGCTGCCGTTTTCGTCCTGTATCTGCACGCGGACAGGGTCCTGACCTTCCATAACCGGAACAAATTTATACATGTATCCGACTTTGTCGGAGCTGTGTTCCGGCGTTCCGTAAGAATCGAGTTTCCATTCGCGCGTGGTGCCCTTACCGTCGTCATACTTGAGCGTCAGGATACTCTCGAGGTTGGTTATCTGACCCAGCTTGTCATTGAGCTCTTGAGGAAGCGTGAAATAAAAGCCCGGCTCAGGGAATCCGTTTTCTGTGCTGGATTCACCCTCCTGACCGTCTACAACGCCTTCGTAGCTGCTGCCGCCGGTATAAATGGTGATGTCAGAAAGTGAAATTTCGATCGGCTTGATTTGCTCCAGCTCGATGATGTTGTAGTAGCTGAACGAGTAATTCTGATAGGAATCTCCCATGCCCGGACCGTCAATACCGAACCCTGACGGTATCTCCACGGTATCTCCAGTCTCAAATGAATCGGAGATCAGGCTCTCGAAATATTGGTTCGTCTCCTGATAAAGGCCCGTGTCCGGCAGATAATCACCCACGGCGTGGGCGCGCGAGAACTCGACGCCTGCTCCATTGGGGTTCAGCGCATTCACATTTTCTTCCCCGTATACTACGCTGAACAGCCCCATATAAAGGCTGTTGTAGCTGACCGCAGCAAGCTCCGGCTCCGGCCACTTAATCTGGATATTTAGATTATCTCCACTCTGCGTTGCATAAACAAAACTGTCGATCCACGGATATTTTTCAATATATCCAGTTAATTCATCTTCCGACATTGTCCAGATGCCGTTTTTAGTCACCAAGTCGCCATCAAGCCAGTTTGGATGATCCGCAAACAGGTCGGTAAGATTATCGTAGCTTGTCCCTCTCTTATTGTTGTAATACGCAAGCATGTAATCTGTGATAGCCGTATTTCCTTCGTATCCGGCATCAGCAAGATAATCATAAATCTGGCACATCATCTCGAAAGTCACCTTGGAAGAGCTTGACACACCAAAAACATCTTCGTAAAAATAATAGGGGAGCACCGCACCAGCCATTCTGATCGGCATAAGCTGCCCGTCATAAGTTAAAACGGGAAGCATGCTTCCTTCACTCAAACTCCCATATTCTTCTGTATCTCCGGGAGCAAGAACAAAGCTGTTATTCTTGTAACGATATGTATTTCCGGATTCATTCTGCAGTATGATCTGGAATTTATAGGCATCTCCGGGCATTATCGATTCATTTTCAAAGAAAGCCAGCATGCCTTTAGACAGCTCGATAACCGGGCTATCTCCCGCGTCTTCGTGAATCGTGTAGTAAACCTTGCAGACATCTCCGTCTATCTTATACCCGTCATAGGTAACACCATCGGACTGCCTCTTGCTGTAGTCAACCGTACAGGTTTCTTCCGGAAAGTCAATTCCGGCCAGCGGCGCCGCTTTTGCCGTTTTCCTTGCTGCCGCAGCGCCGGCTTCGGCATCCGTGCTTACTTCTTCGCTGCTGTTTTCCCCGGAAGCCTCCGGTGCAGGGCTTGCCGAAGGAGAAGCCTCAGGCGCTGCGGAAGGCGCGGGCGTGCCGTCCGCTTCCGGCGAGGCAGAAGGAGCCGGCGTGCCGTCCGTTTCCGGCGTGGCCTCTGCTTCCGGTGTTTCTGCGCTTTCCGGTTCGGAAGTTTCCGGTGCAGGCGTGCCATCCGGCGACTGTGTGCCGTCGTTTTCCGTCGTTTCCGCGGCGGAGGTTCCACTGGAAAGCCCGGGGGCTTCGTCTGCGAAAACCGTCGTCCCTAAGGAAAACAGCAGAAGCACGGCCAGAAAAACCGCAGCCACTTTTGAAATTTTTTGCGTTTTCATTTACCTTAGTTCCTTTCCTGAATATTTACAGGCCGGCATAGGAAATTTGAGGAACCGAAGGCTGAACGAAAAAGCAGACTTTTTCGAGCGCATATGTTATACTGGAAAAAAGTCAGGTTGCATTGGAAAAAGTGCAAAAAACATGTGAGGATGCACAAAAAGCAGGATCTTCTTTTGGACAATTTATGAAAGGAAATCTTGCGCGAAATTTCCTATATTTTCCTTCAATTTTTCCGCCGTAAATTAAGAAAAATGGGGCTTTATTCGGAAAAAAGACGCGGGATGCGGCGCGTTTCTGCACGAAAATCCCGATTTTAGAATACTTTCACATAAAAACTGTGCGGGAAAATGTGCGGACGGCAAAAAAGCGCCCGGAGACAAGCCGATGTCTCCGGGCGCTTTTATTGCTTCCGTACTGCGGTTCAGCGCATCATAATCGCCGAAATCGCATCGAGAATTTTATTGTGACATTTGCCGCAGCCGGTCGAGCAGTGCGTGATCTTCTGCACGTCGTCGAAGGCCTGAAGCACGTCGTCGAAATGCGGAAGCTGCTGCAGTGCATCCTCGACGTCGCCGAAAGTGACCTTCTTGCAGTGGCAGATTTCATAGCCGGGTTCCATGATCTGGGTCATTTGTTTTTCCTCCTTTCGTGGGCAGAAAAGCACCTATGTATACTGCGATTTTATCACGCCGGGAGGTGAAAATCAAGTGTGCGCGCAGATTTTATTCCAGCTCGAACGCACCGGTATACAGGCGGTAGTAGGTGCCCTTCTGCGCGATCAGATCCTGATGGCTGCCGCGCTCGATGATGCGGCCGTGGTCGAGCACCATGATGACGTTTGAATTTTTGACCGTGGAGAGCCGGTGCGCGATGACAAAGACCGTGCGGCCGTGCATCAGCGCGTCCATGCCGCTCTGCACGATGGATTCGGTGCGCGTGTCGATCGAGCTGGTGGCCTCGTCGAGAATCATAACGGGCGGGTCGGCGACCGCCGCGCGGGCGATGGAGATGAGCTGGCGCTGGCCCTGCGAAAGGCCGCTGCCGTCGCCGGAAAGCACGGTGTCGTAGCCGTTGGGCAGCATGCGGATGAAGCTGTCGGCGTTCGCGAGCTTCGCCGCGGCGATGCACTCCTCGTCGGTGGCGCTCAGCTTGCCGTATCGGATATTCTCCATCACGGTGCCGGTGAAGAGGTTGACGTCCTGCAAAACCACGCCGAGCGAGCGGCGCAGGTCGGGCTTTTTGATCTTATTGATATTGATGCCGTCGTAGCGGATCTTGCCGTCGGCGATGTCGTAGAAGCGGTTGATGA
>URQJ01000141.1 GCA_900549945.1 uncultured Oscillospiraceae bacterium | reverse complement strand
GACGTGGGCGCGCATGCGCTGACCGTCGACGGCGCGCCCGTGCGGCTGACGAAAACCGAATACGCCATTTTGAAGCTCCTGATGCAGAACGCGGACCGCGCGGTTTCGAAATCCGTGATTCTCGACCGCATCAGCCTAGACACGCCCGACTGCACCGACGCGTCCTTGAAGCAGCACGTCAGCAACCTGCGCCGCAAGCTGCGCGAGGCCGGCGGGCGGGAATACGTCGAAGCCGTGTGGGGCATCGGCTTCCGGCTTGCCGCCGGCTGAAATCTTTTCTTTTTCTTTACGCTTTTCTTGACCGCCCGCTTTACCCTTTCACGGTAAAATGGCCTAAAGAAAAGGAAAGGAGCAATTTTTGGATGGAATACTGTTTGGAAACGCACGTGCTCTGCAAGGAATACGGGCGCTTTAAGGCGCTCGACAACCTGACGATGCACGTCCCGAAGGGGTCGATTTACGGCTTTGTCGGCAAAAACGGCGCGGGCAAAACGACGCTGATCCGGCTGATCTGCGGCCTGCAGGCGCCGAGCGCGGGGAGTTACTTCCTCTGCGGCGTGCCGAACACGCAGAAAGCGGTCTGCGCGGTGCGCCGCCGCATGGGGGCGGTCGTCGAAACGCCGTCGATCTACATGGATCTGCCCGCCGAAGAAAACCTCCGGCAGCAGTACCGCGTGCTTGGGCTGCCGTCGTTCTCGGGCATCCCCGCGCTGCTCGAGCTTGTGGGGCTCGGGGACACCGGAAAAAAGAAGGCGAAGCACTTTTCGCTCGGTATGCGCCAGCGGCTCGGCATCGCGATGGCGCTCGCGGGCGACCCCGATTTCCTCGTGCTCGACGAGCCGACAAACGGCCTCGACCCGCAGGGCATCATCGAGGTGCGCGAGCTGATTTTGAAGCTGAACCGGGAGTTCGGCATCACGGTTTTGATCTCGAGCCACATCCTCGGCGAGCTCTCGAAGCTCGCGACGCACTACGGCTTTATCGACGGCGGCCGCATGGTGAAGGAGATCAGTGCCGAGGCGCTCGAGGCCGCCTGCCGCAAATGCGCGCGGCTCACGGTCAGCGACGTGCGGGCGCTTGCGCGTGTGCTGGACCGGCTGGGGCTTGAATACCAGATTATCTCCGAAACGCAGGCCGATGTTTTCGGCACGGTAAACGTCACGCAGCTCACGCTCGCGCTCGCAGAGGAAAACTGCGAGGTCACCACGATGCAGGAGCGCGACGAAAGCCTCGAGAGCTACTATGTGAATCTGGTGGGAGGTGAGCGGGGTGAATAAACTGCTTTCCGCGGATTTCACGCGGCTTTGGAAAAACAAGGTGTTTTGGCTCGGCGCGGCATGTATGGCGCTGCTTGCGTGCTGGATAATCTGCATCGGTTACGGGCAGAATGTCCGATGGGCAGACGACGACATCGGTTTTGAGCCGAACCGGCTGGATGCGTATCTGTTTCAGTTTGCGCCGATGATCGGCGGCTTTGCGGCGGTCATCATCAGCCTGTTCCTCGGAGCGGACTACAGCGACGGAACGATCCGCAACAAGCTGATCGTCGGCAGCCGCCGCAGGGACATCTATCTCTCCAATTTGGTCGTCTGCACGGCGGCGAGCCTGATTTGCATGGCGGCATATCTGATCTGCGCATTTGCGGTCGGCATCCCGCTGCTCGGTGTGCCGACCGCCGACGCCCGCATGGTGCTGGCCTGCATTCTGCTCTGCGTCCTGTTCACCACAGCGTTTTCCTCTATTTTTACGATGCTGGGCATGCTCAACCACAACCGGGCTGGCGCGGCGGTGCTCGCGATCCTCGTCTTTCTGGCGCTCCTGTTTGCGGCGAGCTACTGCTATAATCTGCTGCAAATTCCCGAGATGTCGTCTGCCGCGATCTTTACGGCGAACGGCATGGAGGTTGGCGACCCGCAGCCGAATCCGGATTATGTCGAGGGCGAAATGCGGAACGCGCTGCAATTTATTGTCGATTTTCTGCCGGCCGGGCAGGGCATTCTGATTGCGAGCTATGAGGGGGTGCACCTGTGGCAGATGGGGGGTTACTCCGTGCTGATCACAGCGGCAACGACGCTTCTGGGCCTTTTCGGCTTCAGCCGGAAGGACATCAAATAACATAGGAGAGGGGCTGGATTCCGTGGAATGGATTTTATGGGCGGCTGCCGTCCTGCTGACTGCCGTTGTACTGGCGCTTGCCGTAAAGATACACCTGCTGCGCAGGTCTGCGCGGGAGATCGCGGCGGGGCTCTCCATGCGGCTTTCCACGGATACGAACACGCTGATCGGCATCTCCTCCCGCGACCGCGCGATGCGCGCGCTGGCTGAAAGTATCAACACCGATCTGCGCGCCCTGCGCCGGGAGCGCCGCCGTTTGCAGCAGGGGGACCGCGAGCTGCGCGAGGCCGTGACGAACATCTCGCACGACCTGCGCACGCCGCTCACCGCCGTCTGCGGTTACCTCGAGCTTTTGGAGCGGGAGGAAAAATCCGCCGCGGCCGCGCGCTACGTCGGTTTGATACAGAACCGCGCCGCGGCGCTCACGGGGATGACCGAGGAGCTGTTCCGCTACTCGCTCCTGCTCGCCGACGATGTGCTCGAGCCGCAGCCGGTCGTCTTAAACCGCGTGCTCGAGGAAAGCCTCCTCGCGCAGTACGGCGCGTTTCGGGCGCGCGGGCTGGAGCCGGCCGTGCGGCTGCCGCAGGCGCCGGTTTGCCGCCGGCTCGACCCCGGCGCGCTCGGCCGCATTTTCGACAACATCCTCTCGAACGCGCTCAAATACGCCGAGGGGGATCTCGCGGTGACGCTTCTGCCGGACGGCACGGCCGAATTTACGAACACGGCGCGCGGCCTGACGCAGACCGAGGTGGGCCGCCTGTTCGACCGGTTCTACACGGTGGAATCGGGCCGCAGCGCGACGGGGCTCGGCCTCTCGATCGCCCGGCTTCTGGCCGAGCGCATGGGCGGCGAGATCGGCGCGGAATACGGCGGAGAAAGGCTGACCGTGCGCGTCCGCTTCCCGGAAACAGGGGCATAAATAAAGGAATAAAAAAGGCGCTGCGTTTCTCCCATTGCGGATGAAACGCAGCGCCTTGCGCTTTTATTTTTCCTCCGGTGCATCCGGGCTTTCCGGCGCTTTCGGCTGCTTCCAGTTGCGCCACGCGCCGATGACGTAGATGCTCGGGATCAGGAGCACGAGGATGCAGGTGCAGATTTCAGCGACATTCACGATCAGAGAGGAAAGCGCGAGGTCGAGCACGTCGCCGGCAGTAATCACAAAAATCGCGATGCCGAGGACGAAGCACAGCCCCATGCTGTTCGGCCGGTCGGCCCGCAGCATGCCGAGCCAGCCTGCCGCGACGAAGAGCAGCGGCACCAAAACGGCGAAGGTGACGGATAAAAACGGATACGGCGACGCGAGCCGGTCTGCAAGGCCGAATTCCTCGGCGGCCTCCGCGCTCGTGAACGAGAGCACGACGGAGAGCAAAGACGCCGCGCCGTATAAAATGAACAGCACGCTGCTGATTTTTACAAGAATATGTCCTCTGGTTTTCATAGCTTGGCCACGGCCTTTCCGAATCGGCAAAGCGCTTTGAGGCGCGCCCGGGTCCGTTATTTTTCAATCTGTCTTGATTGTACCCGCTGGCTGAAAAAAATGCAACCGTTTTTTTGTGAAAAAGACTTGCAAAGCCCGTGGAAGTGTGCTATAAAAGATGTACGGACAACTTACCGCATCTTTTGGAAAGAAGTTAAAGAAAGGCCGGGGCCGAAATATCTGCCCCGGGACAAATGGTGGTCAACATGAAAAGCAATCGAATTTCCCTCAAGGCATTCCGCGCGGACGACAGCTTTGCCGGCCGCGTGCAGAAGCTCGTGCGCGAGGAGGTTCTGCCCTATCAGTACAAGATTTTGAACGACGAGATGCCGGACGTGGAGAAGAGCCACGCCATCGAGAACATCCGCCTCGCGGCGAAGAAGCTCAAGGGCGGCGATGTGAAGCCCGAGGAATTTTACGGCATGGTGTTTCAGGACAGCGACGTCGCGAAGTGGATCGAGGCGGCGGCGTACGCCCTCGCGGCCGGCGAGAACCCCGAGCTCGAAAAGGCCGTGGACGATGTGATCGCGCTGTACGGCGAATCCCAGCATGAGGACGGCTATGTCAACTCGTATTTCACGGTCAAGGCGCCGGACAAGATGTGGACGAATATGCGCGAGGCGCACGAGCTCTACTGCGCCGGCCACATGATGGAGGCCGCCGCCGCGTACTATAATGTGACCGGCAAGCGCAGCCTGCTCGACATCATGGCGAAAAATGCGGACTGCATCTACGAGCAGTTTATGAAGAAGAACACGCGCGCATGCCCCGGCCACCCCGAGGTGGAGCTCGCGCTGATGCGCCTGTGGCGCGCCACGGGCGACGAGAAGTATAAGGCGCTCGCCAAGCACTTTGTCGACGTGCGCGGCGAGGCCCCGAACTACTTCATGGAGGAGGAAAAGGGCCGCGGCTGGAACGTCTGGACCGGCACGGTCGAGCTCAACACCGATTACACGCAGAGCACGCTGCCGGTGCGCGAGCAGAAGGACGCCGTCGGCCACGCCGTCCGCGCCGTGTACCTCTACACCGGCATGGCGGACGTCGCGAAAGAGACGGGAGACGAGGCGCTGCTTGCGGCCTGCCGCCGTCTTTGGGACAGCATCACGCAGCGCCGCATGTACGTCACGGGCGGCATCGGCTCCACCTTTATGGGCGAGGCGTTCACGGTCGACTACGACCTGCCGAACGACACGGTGTACGCCGAGACCTGCGCCTCGATTGGCCTGATGTTCTTCGCGAAGCAGATGCTCGAGAACGAACACCGCGGCGTGTACGGCGACGTGATGGAGCGCGCGTTCCACAACACGGTGCTCGCCGGCATGCAGCTCGACGGCAAACGCTTTTTCTACGTCAACCCGCTCGAGTCGGTTCCGGGCGTTTCCGGCGTCGCGGTCACGCATAGGCAGGACCTGCCCGTGCGCCCGCAGTGGTACGCTTGTGCCTGCTGCCCGCCGAATGTCGCGCGCGTCGTCTCCTCCCTCGGTGAATACGCCTACAGCGAGAACGACGAAGCGTTCTTTATCGATCTGTTCGTCGGCGGCACGGTCGAGACGCAGAAGGGCATCGTCCTCACCTGCAAGACCGATTTCCCGCATGGCGGCACGGCGGTGTACACGGCAGTTCGTCATCTTTGGAAAGTCGGCAATATACGCCAACTCTCCATGTTGCATTTCTGTCTGTATTGTTACTCATATATCTGTTGTTCATCTGATACCTCCGTTACGTTGCACATCCTACGCAGATTT
>URQJ01000140.1 GCA_900549945.1 uncultured Oscillospiraceae bacterium | reverse complement strand
TCCACGGACAGGCTTTTTTCTACCCTTCCGTGTCTACTTTTATAATAGCATCAAGGAGCTTTTCTACGGTATGCCTGCTGTTCTTTGCGTTTTTGGCGCTGTGCCTCGGCGGCGGGCTTCCGCTCGCCGTTTCCACCGCCCGAAGAAGCTACCACCCCGTGCGGGAGATCCTGTCGCTGATCCCCCAGCCGGGCGACGATCAGGATTCGGATGATTACATGGTCATTCGATCCTCTCTGACCGGACTGCTTCAAAAAACCGAGGACTATGAGGTGGAGCGCGACAACCGGGCTCTGGCGCTGCGGAGCTATCTGCTATTTCGCCTTTTGAACCCTTCGGATTTGCAGGAGGCCGATTTTCTGGAGGTATGCCGGAAATGTGAGATTACCTTTGAAAACACCAGCTTTCTGCTCATAGGGTTTTCCGTGGAAAACGGCAGCAATCTCTTTTTCAAGCAGAATGAAAGCGTCGACGAGGGCGTGTCCAATTTCCTCGTGGTGGCGATCACCAATGTTCTCCGCACCGCTTTCACGGGGGACTACAAATTTTTCACGGCGGCGTATAAGGGCGTTTACTACGCGGTCGTCAATGTAAATTCCAGACTGGATAAAGAGGTGGTGCTGGATGAGATCAAGAAAAGCTGCCTGCTGGCGGCCGGTCGGCTCGACGCCGATTTCCGGGCTATCGTTTCGATAGCGGTCAGCAATGTCCACACCGGTTACCTGAAGATCCGCCGCTGCTATGAGGAGGTGGAGGAGGTGCTCCGGCAGCAAAACGCCCTGAAGCATTCCGCCTATGTGACGCAGCACCGGGAGCTGGCGCTCATCAAGCAAAAGGCGGAGGCCGGTGCTTCGCCGCGCGCTGCGGCGCCGAACCCCAAAAAGGACGGGAAAAAATGGGTGAATGTCGAGGAGATCAAGGCGTATATCGACAGCCACTACACGGCGCCGGATCTGACGGTGGGGGCGCTCTCCGACCGGTTCCATATGACGGCGGCGAACCTCTCGCTCCTGTTCAAGCGGAAGCTGGGTGTTTCCCCGCTGGAATACATCCAGATCAAGCGGGTCAGCGAGGCAAAATGCCTTTTAGAAGCCACGCAGATGAAGGTTTCGGATATTGCCAAGAGCGTGGGCTACTATGACTCGCGCCCGCTCATCCGGGCTTTTCGGCGGATAGAGGGGGTCAATCCCGCGGAGTACCGCGATCAGAAAAAGAATGTGTAAGCGCTGTATCGATGGGCTTGCTTTCCATACGGGGAGCTGGCCCTCTTTTCTTTGTGCGCCGGGCCACAATTTAAAAGGGAAACCGCCGTTTTTTTATGAAGCCGTGCGCCCGCGCGCCGGTTTTTGTTAAATATTGACGCATTTTATTCAAAATTTCCGCCCGATGCGTGCAAAACTGCACTTTACGGAATAACTTGGGTGGTTTGCATACATTAAATTCTGGCTATTTATTAAAACTGTGGAATATGTTAGTGTGGGGACAGGCTGAAACGATTGATTTTCAAAATGTAAGCGAGCACAAATTGCAGGAAGGGAGGGGAAATGGGTTCGGCTGAGCCGGTTCGCCGGCAGGACAGTTTCTTTCGCTGAAAAAAGATGAAAGACGAAAGATGAAAAAATCCGACTGAGTTTTGAAAGGATGGGAGAAGTAACCATGAAAAAGTGCTTTCTGAAAATTTGCTGCGGCCTTCTTGCGCTTGCCGTGCTGGCCGGGTGCAGCAGCGCCCCGGGCGGCGCCTCCGGCGCGGATTCCAGCGCTGCCGGCACGTCGGAAAACAGCGCGGACATGAGCGGCGCAGAACCGCTTTCCGAGCAGACGCTGCCGATTTCCGATGAGAAGGTGACGCTCACCTACTGGAGGGTGTGGTCGAACGACTACACGCCCGATTTCAACGCATATCAGGTCAACGAGGAGATGGAGGAAAAGACCAATGTGAAAATTGAATTTACGACGGTGGCCTCATCCATCGCAAAGGAAAAATTCGGTATTCTGCTGGCTTCGCAGGATCTGCCCGATATGATCGAGAACAATGTGGCGTATCCGGGCGGCGGCGAGAAGGCGATCAGCGACGGCGTCTACATCGATATGGCGCCCTATGTCGAGACCTATATGCCGAATTACCGCGCGCTGCGGGAATCGGACGAAACCGTGCGGAAGATGACGATCTCCGATACGGGCAAGATGTGGGGCATTTACCCCCTGTTCTGCGACAACGACAAGACGCTTTGCGCCGAGCCCTCGTGGATCGGCATGGTCATCCGGCAGGACTGGCTCGACGATCTGAAGCTGGAGCAGCCCCATACGATTGACGAATGGCATACGGTTCTGACCGCGTTCAAAGAGGAAAAGGGCGCCGAAGCGCCGCTGCTGCTCTCGAAAACCGGCATAATGCCGTACGATTACTTCCTCTCGGCCTACGGCGTGAAATCCGAATTCTACAAGGACGGCGATACCGTGAAATACGGGCCGATCGAGGAGGGTTACCGGCAGTATTTGGAGCTGATGGCGCAGTGGTATGCCGAGGGTCTGGTGGACCAGAACTTTATCTCGAATGAAATCACGAGCAATGCGCCGAAGGATTACATTGCCACGGGAAAATCCGGCGCCGCGACCTATTCCTGGGCCGGCACGGGAAACTACCTGTACGAGACGGGCAGCAGCACGGATCCGGATATCAACTGGCAGCCGATTACGGGCCCCGTGCTGAAGGAGGGCGATACGTGTGAGGCCAGAAATGTCAGCTATATCGCAATTCAAACGCCGGTTTCAGTGACGACAGCCTGTGAATACCCGGAAATCGCCGCAAAATGGCTGGATTACCAGTACACGCAGGACGGCTTTATCGCAAACAGCTTCGGCGATTCGGAATGCTACACGGTGGATGACGGCGGAAACTACGCGTTTACCGACAAGATTATGAACGGCGAGCACGGGATCGACCCGCAGAACGAGCAGTTCTGCTACCGCCGCAAGGATTTCCCGGGGCTTGTGAGCTGGGAGGTCTATGATTTGACCAATCCCGCGGAGCGTCTGGCCGCAAGAGAGGTGTACGATTCCGACGGCACGGCGCTGGTGCTGCCCAAGATCGAGATGACGGACGCCGAGGGAGACGAGTACAACGCTTTGTATACGGATATCCAGACGTATGTGCAGGAGAAAACGGCGGGCTACATCATGGGCTCCGAGCCTCTGGACACGTACGGCGATTTTGTGGAGACGGTCAAGGGCATGAATATCGACCGCTGCATCGAGATCCAGCAGGCTGCGCTGGACCGCTACGACGCCAGATGAGCCGCAGAAAATAAAGATTTGGACAGGAGATCATCATGAAATTATTGCGTAATATTTCTCTGGATTTCCGGCGGAATAAGGTGATTTATTTCTTATGCGTTCCTATTGTCGCGTGGTATATCATCTTTCACTATATCCCAATGGGGGGAATCGTGATCTCCTTCCAAGATTATACCCCCGCATTGGGCCTTACCGGAAGCCCGTGGATCGGCCTCGACAACTTCACCCGCTTTTTCGGGGGCGAGTATGCGTTCAGGCTGATTCGGAACACCTTTATGCTCAGCCTTCTAGACCTGATCTTCAATTTCCCGGCGCCGATCCTCTTCGCGCTGCTGCTAAATGAAATTCACAGCCGTGCCTTTCGCAGGACGATTCAGACCATCAGCTATATGCCGTATTTCGTCTCCATGGTGGTCATGTGCGGCATCATCGTCGATTTCACGCAGAGCGGCGGCCTGATTTCTGAAGCGGTTGCGCTCATAACGGGCGGCAGGGCCCAGAACCTGCTCGGCAACAAGGATTATTTCCGCACGATCTACACGGTGTCCAGCATCTGGCAGGGGCTTGGATACGGCAGTATTATCTATTTAGCGGCCTTATCCGGCGTGAATCAGGACCTGTACGAGGCGGCGCGCATCGACGGCGCGGGGCGGTGGAAGCAGACTATCCATGTGACGCTGCCGTCAATCTCCAGCACGATCGTAATCATGTTCATCATGAAAATGGGGACGATGCTGTCGGTAGGCTCCGAAAAGGTGCTCCTGCTGTATTCTCCGGCGACGTATGAGACGGCGGATGTGATCAGCACATATGTCTACCGCAACGGCTTTGAAACGTACGATTACGGCTTCAGCACGGCGGTGGGGCTGTTCAACTCCGTGGTCAATACCGTATTTTTGGTTTCCGCAAACTTCCTGTGTAAGAAATACACAGAAACAAGCCTGTTTTAAGGGGGTGTATCTATGGTTGGAAAACGGACGCCGGGAAGAATCCTGTTCAGCGTATGCAACGTCTGCGTCATGGTCGTCATCGCGCTTTGCTGTATTATTCCCCTTTGGCATGTGGTCATCGCATCGATCAGCGACCCGGGTATGGTGGAGGCGCATTCCGGCGTCATCCTCTGGCCGCTGGGCAAGCCCTCGATGAACGGATACCTGTATCTGGGGAAATACCCGAAGATATGGAGGGGCTATGCTCACACGATCGGCTACGTAGCGGCGCAGTGCCTGATCTCCTGCATACTGGTGCTGCTGGCCGGCTACGTTCTCTCCCGCAAGCGGTTCCGCTACCGCAATGTTATCTCGGGCTTTATCACCTTTACCATGCTGTTCAACGGCGGCATGATCCCCACCTATCTCGTGGTTCAAAAGCTGGGGCTCATCGATACATACGCGGCCATGCTGCTGCCGGGCGCCATGAGCGTGTTCAACATCATCATCATGAAAACCTCGATTGCCCAGATTCCGGACAGCTTGGAGGAATCCGCCCGAATGGACGGCGCGGGCGAGATGACGGTTCTGCTGCGCATCATTCTGCCTCTGTGCAAGGCGACGTTCGCCGTGATCATCCTCTTCATAGCGGTGGGAAAATGGAACGAGTGGTTCTCGGCGCTGCTCTATTTGAATGACGAGAGCAAATACCCGCTGCAAATGGTGCTGCGCGATATTCTGATCAACCTGACCACGATCAAGGCGGATCGGATCACCGGGGATATGGCAAACCAGCAGATGGAGCTCTACAAAGTGCTGATGCGTTACTGCTCGATCGTGGTGGCGACGCTGCCGATCCTCTGCATCTACCCGTTCGTACAGAAGTATTTTGTCACGGGCGTGATGATCGGCTCCATTAAAGAATAGCGCGCGGATCGAGCGGCGGGGCAGCGGCGCCAAGGGCATGCGCGCCCGCTCCCAGCCGTTTCGAAGGATCCGCGGTAAAACGGCAGGAGCTTTTATTTCCATTGGGAGGGACAAGGTTGAAACAGAAGGACAGAGAAAGGCTGCTCCGGGTGATCCGGCAGGAGATTTCACCGGCGCTCGGGTGTACGGAGCCGGTGGCGGCCGCCCTTTGTGCGGCGGGCGCGGCCTCCG
>URQJ01000139.1 GCA_900549945.1 uncultured Oscillospiraceae bacterium | reverse complement strand
CGAGGCGCAGCGGCTCGGCGGCTTCCGCCTGCGCTCCCGGGGCGGAGACCGCGATCATCGGCTCTGTTCTCAGAGCGGCGGCCTCCACCTCGTCGAGCCGGAGCGGCGTGCGCGCGACGGAGATTTCGATGATGCCCTCGAGCAGGTAGTCGTACAGTGTGTATGTGCTGCCGTCGTGCACCTCGAAGTTGACGTCCGGGTTTTTCTTTGCGAACGCCGCGACGGCCGGCATCACGGTGCTGACCGTCGTCGGTGTGACACCCAGACGCAGCACGCGCTTGCGCCCGGCCTTTGCGATTTCGAGCTGCGTGGAGCGCGCGTAATCGAGCAGGTTGGCTGCCCGGCTGTACAAGAGCCGCCCGGCCTCGGTAAGCACGACGCCCCGGCGGCTCCGCTCAAACAGGCGGACGTGCAGCTCATCCTCGAGCTGGCGGATCTGATAACTCAGCGGCGGCTGGGACATATTCAGCCGCCGCGCGGCTTCGTTGATGCTTCCGGTATCCGCGATCGTGCGAAAGTATTCGAGCTGTCTGAGCTCCAAGGCAAGTCCCTCCGTTCTCCATTTTTGATACGAAATTTATATTATAAAGGCATAAAAACAATATTATCCATATTGATGATAAACGATTATACTATAGATTGTCAAGAAAAAAGAATGGAGTCAGAAACATGAGAAGTCTTGCAGTTTATCTGAAGCAGTATAAGAAGGAAAGCGTGCTCGCGCCGCTCTTCAAACTGCTGGAGGTCGTGTTCGACCTGCTTGTGCCGCTGGTTGTGGCGCAGATGATCGACGTCGGCGTGGCGACCGGCAACCGGCAGTATATCGTCGTTTGCTTTTTGATTCTGCTGCTGATGGCCGCCGTCGGCATGGGGTGCAGCTTTACCGCGCAGTTCTTCGCGGCGAAGGCGAGCGTCGGCTTTGCCGCATCCCTGCGTCAGGCCGTGTTCGACCACGTGCAGACGCTCTCCTTTACGGAACTCGACACGATCGGCAGCGACACGCTGATCACGCGGCTGACCGACGACGTGAATCAGGTGCAGAACGGCCTGAACATGGGCTTGCGCCTTTTGCTGCGCAGCCCGTTCATCGTCGTCGGCGCGATGGTCATGGCCTTTACGATCAACGCCCGCTGCGCCGTCATTTTCGCGGTGTCGATCCCGGTGCTGCTGGCGGTCACCTTTTTCATCATGCTGGTCAGTATCCCGCTGTTCAAGAAGGCGCAGTCCGGCTTGGACCGTGTGACGGGCCTGACGCGCGAAAACCTGACCGGCGTGCGCGTGATCCGCGCGTTCCGCCGCGAGGCGCAGTCGGTCGCGGAGTTTGAGGAGAGCAACCGCGCGCTGACAAAGCTGAACGAGTTTGTGGGCCGCATTTCGGCGCTGCTCAACCCGCTCACCTACGTGCTCATCAATCTCGCGACGGTGTTTTTGATCGGGCAGGCGTCGGTGGAGGTCAACCTCGGCGGCATGCAGCAGGGGCAGGTCGTCGCGCTTTACAACTACATGCTGCAGATCATTGTCGAGCTGATCAAGCTCGCGTCGCTGATTATCACGCTGAACAAGTCGATGGCGTGCGCAGACCGCGTTGCGGGTGTTTTGCAGGTGAAAACGAGCATGACCTATTCGGAAAACGGCGGGGCTGCGGGCGAGGAAGGCGAGGACGCCGTGCAGTTCCAGAACGTCACCTTCACCTATAAGGGCGCCGGCGCGCCGAGCCTCAGCGATATCAGCTTCACCGTGAAAAAGGGGCAGACGGTCGGCATTATCGGCGGCACGGGCAGCGGCAAGACGACGCTGGTCAGCCTGATCCCGCGCTTTTACGACGCGGTTTCCGGCTGCGTGCGGATCGGCGGCCGGGATGTGCGGCGCTACACCCGGGAGGCGCTGTGCGAAAAGGTCGGCATCGTCCAGCAGAAGCCCGTGCTGTTTCAGGGCACCATCCGGGAAAACCTCAAGTGGGGCGGCGAAAACGCTGATGACGGCGCGCTCTGGGACGCCCTTTCGACGGCGCAGGCCGCGGAGGTTGTGCGCTCGAAGCCGGGCGCGCTCGATTTTGAGCTGGAGCAGGGCGGCCGGAACCTCTCGGGCGGCCAGAAGCAGCGGCTGACCATCGCCCGCGCGCTCGTCAAAAAGCCGGAGATCCTGATCCTCGACGACAGTGCCAGCGCGCTGGACTTTGCGACGGACGCCGCGCTGCGCAGGGCGATCCGCGGGCTCGGCGATAAGACGACGACATTCCTCGTTTCGCAGCGCATCGCAGGCATTCGGCAGGCGGACCACATCCTCGTGCTCGGCAACGGCCGGCTGGCCGGGCAGGGCACGCACGATGAGCTGATGGAAAGCTGCGGCGTCTACCGGGAAATCTACTTCTCGCAGTTCCCCGAGGAGCGCGCGGCATACGAAAACCGCGCGGCGGGGCAGAAAGGCGGCGATCTGAATGAAAAATAACGCGAATGCAAAGCAGAAAAAGGGCTTTGACGGAAAGAACAGCCTCGCGGTGCTGAAAAAGCTGTTGAAGTTCATCGGCCGGTACAAGCTGTTTTTGGTGCTGAGTGTTCTGCTCGCGGCGGCGTCCGTGATTTTGCAGCTTTACGTGCCGATTCTGTTCGGCGCGGCGATCGACGAGATCGTTGCGGCGCACCGCGTCGATTTTGACGCGATGTGGGTCTACCTGCGGCAGGTTCTGATCGTCGTCGCGGTTTCGGCGCTGGCCTCGTGGGTGATGAGCCTTCTGAACAACCGCATGACGTACCGCATCGTGCAGGACCTGCGCGCGCACGCGATCCGGCACATCCAGAAGCTGCCGCTCTCGTATCTCGACCGGCACAGCACCGGCGACATCGTCAGCCGTGTCATCGCGGATACGGGCATTTTGTCCGACGGACTGCTGCTCGGCTTCACGCAGCTTTTCTCGGGCGTCGTGACGGTGGCGGCGACGCTGGTGTTCATGTTCTCCAAAAATTTCTGGATCACGCTGATGGTGATCGTGCTCACGCCGATCAGCTTCCTTGTGGCGAAATTCATCGCCTCGCGCTCGTACAGCATGTTCCGCAAGCAGAGCGAGACGCGCGGCCGCCAGACGGCGCTGATCGAGGAGATGATCGGCAGCCAGAAAGTTGTGCGCGCGTTCGGGTATGAGAAGAAGGCCTCGAAGCGGTTTGCCGAGGTCAACGAAGAGCTGCGCCAGTGCAGCCAGCAGGCTGTTTTCTACAGTAGCCTGACAAACCCCTCCACGCGCTTTGTCAACAACGTGATTTATGCGGGCGTCGCGCTTGTCGGCGCATTCCTGATCCCCGGCGGGGCCCTGTCGGTCGGTGGGCTCGCGGTTCTGCTCTCGTATGCGAACCAGTATATGAAGCCGTTCAACGACATCAGCTCGGTCGTCACGGAGATGCAGAACGCGCTCGCCTGCGCCGCGCGCATCTTTGCGCTGCTTGAGGAGCAGCCGGAAAGCCCGGATGCGGACGGCACGGTCGAAAACGTGCGGGGCGAGGTCGATATCTGCAATGTCGATTTCAGCTACAACAAGAGCCGCAGGCTGATCGAGAACTTCAGCCTGCACGTGGAGCCGGGCATGCGCGTCGCTATCGTGGGGCCGACCGGCTGCGGCAAGACGACGTTCATCAACCTTCTGATGCGCTTCTACGATGTGGACGGCGGCAGCATCGCCGTAGACGGGCGCCCGATCGAAACGCTCTCCCGCCATGCGCTGCGCGGCTGCTACGGCATGGTTTTGCAGGATACGTGGATCAAGCAGGGCACCGTGCGCGACAACATCTGCTTCGGCCGGCCGGACGCCGCGGAGGAGGAGATCATCCGGGCGGCGAAGGAGGCGCACAGCTGGGAGTTTATCGAGCGGCTGCCGCAGGGGCTCGACACCGTCCTGCATGAGGACAGCATCAGCCAGGGGCAGAAGCAGCTTTTGTGCATCACGCGCGTGATTCTCTGCCTGCCGCCGATGCTGATTCTCGACGAGGCTACCTCGAGCATCGATACGCGCACGGAATTGCAGGTACAGGAGGCGTTTGACAAGCTGATGCAGGGCCGCACGAGCTTCGTCGTCGCGCACCGGCTCTCCACCGTGCGCAACGCGTCGCTGATCCTCGTCATGCGCGACGGAAAAATCATCGAGCAGGGGCGGCACGAGGCGCTGCTCGAGAAGGGCGGCTTCTACAGCGAGCTGTACAACAGCCAGTTCCAGCCCTCCTAAGTATAAAAGAAATCCGGGAACCGACGCCGTTTAGGCGGTGCGGTTCCCGGATTTTTTTGTGATTTTAAGGCGCGTCAGGCCCGCGCGCAAGTACACCGCAGCCTGTGTTTTTATGCCCGGCCTGCAAAGCAGAATCGACGTATAGAGAAAACGGTGCTCAGCCGAATTTACAGAGGTTCGGAAAACAGGATTTGTACGGCAGTAAGGTGTTCCGATAATAAGAAAAATATACTTTATAAAAAATCCAGCGCTCTGAAAGTTAGGAAGTGCACTTCATAGTGCTTCCATTAAGAATAAGGTAAGATTTCCATGAAAATAGTCGAAAAATGGAGGTCTTGTCAAAATGAGCGATGATTTTAAAGCCGTATTGAAGGAAATGTTCTCCAAAAGAGCGGAGGAAATCCGCACAGAGAAGGGGCTGTCGCAGGAGGAAATGGCCGAGCTGCTGCATGTGACGCCGCGCGCCTACAACGACCTGAAGCAGGGGCGCTACTGCTTTTCCCTGCTGCCGGCCATGTTCCTGCTTTCGGAGGAGGACAACGACTGGGTCATGGATTTTTTGCGGGATTTCCGCAGAGCGGCCGAGGAGATCGAACGGCGGAGCTGATCCCCTCCGCCGAAACCCCGGCGGGTGTACGGCGGCGTATAGCAGTGCCGCCGATCCCGGCCGTGTTTCCGCGCGCCGGAAGAACGCACGCTGAAACGGGGGGCGGAGATACAGAGCGGATTGCAGATGAGGGGGGCGTGGGCAAAACTTTGCGCGCCCTTCGTTTATGCCGCATGCAGCGGGCGGCGGTGCAGACAGCCGATCTATGCAGGGGTGTGGCTGATAAAAAAGAGAGGAGGCAAGGGGGAGCGGGCATCCGCATCAGATAATCGACCGGTACGATGCGGAAAATCCGTGCCCGTATTTTGTCGGCTGCGACAACACGGACGCTTCGATGCAGGCCGTAGAGGCGCTTTTAAAGCTGGGGCACAGGAGGATCCGCTTCGTGAGCTTGATTTCTTCCTCAGCTCCGAGCAGGCGCGGTTTGACGGATACTGCACCGCCATGCGCCATGCAGGGTATACGGTGCAGGCGGAGGATCTGCTCAGCCACAGGGATATGGATCGTCTTGTCGTGCACAAGTCCATAAAAAACGGACAATAGAAAAAAGAGACCTCCTATGGTAGAATTAGAACGGCTACCATAGGAGGATTTGTAATGTCAAGAAACTATCGACATATAAAT
>URQJ01000138.1 GCA_900549945.1 uncultured Oscillospiraceae bacterium | reverse complement strand
AGCGAGGGGGAGAGCGCGCAGAACGCCCGCGCCTTCGGCGCAGAGCTGCACGCGCTGTGCGGCCTGCCCGTCGATTTTTCCGACGAGCGCGGCACAACGGTTACGGCGCACAATTTCCTGAACGAGACGAACACGCGCGGCAAAAAGCGCAAGGCCGCGGTGGACGCCGTCGCGGCGACGATCATCTTACAGGATTACCTCGATTTCCGCCGCAATCGAAAGGGGTAATTTACACAAAATCAAGGTGGACAAAACCGGCTCTGTGCTGTATACTAAATAAAAAACAGCTTTCTTTACATAGAGACGGGGAGCACAGAAAGGATGAAACGAAATGGGATACAGAATCGTTACGGACTCCACGACGGATCTGACGCAGAAAATGATCGGCGAGCTGGAGCTGACCGTGATCTCGCTTCGCTTTACGATCGACGGAAAAACTTACCGGGATAAGCCCGACCAGTCGGAAATGCCGACCAAAACCTTTTACGCAAAGCTGCGCGACGGCAAAATGTCCACGACCTCGCAGGTCAACGCGGAGGAATTTACCGCCGTGTTCGAGCCGATTCTGAAAGGCGGCGAAGACGTGCTGTACATCGGCTTTTCGAGCGGCCTTTCAGGCACGCTGCAGAGCGCCTGCATCGCGCGCGACGAGCTCAGGGAGAAGTACCCCGCGCGCAAAATCTACGTGTTCGATTCGCTCTGCGCCTCGATGGGCGAGGGCCTGCTCGTCTACCACGCCGCGATGATGAAGCGCGCCGGCACAGACATCGAAAGCCTCTACAAATGGCTCGGCGAAAACACGCTGAAGCTCTGCCACTGGTTCACGGTGGGCGACCTCAACCACTTAAAGCGCGGCGGCCGCGTCTCCACGACGGCGGCGCTCGTCGGCACGATGCTCGGCATCAAGCCCGTGCTGCATGTGGACGATGAGGGCCACCTGATCCCGGTCAGCAAGGTGCGCGGCCGCCGGCAGTCGCTCGACGCGCTTGTGCAGAAGATGGCGGAGACGGCGATCCAGCCGCAGGAGCAGACGGTGTTTATCAGCCACGGCGATTGTCTGGAGGATGCGCAGTACGTCGCGGAGCAGGTGCGCCAGAAATTCGGCGTGCAGGACATCCGCATCAATTACGTCGGCCCGGTCATCGGCGCGCACTCCGGCCCGGGCACGGTGGCGCTGTTCTTCATCGGCACACAGCGCTGAACGCTTTGGGGAGGAAAGTATGGGGAATCTTTTGGACGGCACGAAAATCGAGCTCGGCGTGTGCTATTACCCCGAGCACTGGGACAAGAGCCTCTGGCGCGGCGACCTGCGCCGCATGCAGGAAAACGGCATCGGCGTCGTTCGCGTGGCCGAGTTCTCGTGGAATCTCTTTGAGCCGGAGGAGGGCCGCTTCGACGACACCTTCTGGGACGGCTTTCTCGACCTCGCCGCCGAATGCGGCATGCGGGTTATTTTCTGTACGCCGACGGCGACGCCGCCCGCGTGGATGACGGAGAAATACCCCGAGGTTTTAAACTGCGACATTTACGGCCACCCGGTGCGGCACGGCATGCGCAAGCACCACAACATGACGTCGCCCGTCTACCTCGAATTCGTCCGCCGCGTGACGGAGCACATCGCCGCGCGCTACAGCGCGCACCCGGCGGTCATCGGCTGGCAGATCGACAACGAGGTGAACTGCGAGACGGCGAGCTACCACGCCGAAAGCGACCACGCGGCGTTCCGCGCGTACCTGCGCGAAAAATACGGCACGCTCGAGAATCTGAACCGCGCGATGGGCACGGTGTTCTGGAACCAGACGTACACGAGCTGGGACGAGATCCACCTCTCGCGCTACACGCTGGCGAACTCCTCGAACCCGCACCTGATGCTCGAGGAGCGCCGGTTCATCTCCGAAATAGCGAACCGCTATATCGGCCTGCAGGCGGGGATCCTCAGAAAATACAGGCGGCCGGAACAGTTCATCACGACGAACGGCATTTTCGGTGTGCTCGACAACCACCGCCTGACGCGCGAGCAGCTCGACTTTATGACGTACGACAGCTACCCGAACTTTGCGTTCGGCCTCGATACGTCGAAGCTCGCGCCGGAATCGCTGCGCGACCGCGAGACCTCATACAACCTCATCCGGACGCGCAGCATCTCGCCGCGCTTCGGCATCATGGAGCAGCAGTCCGGCCCCGGCGGCTGGAACACGCGCATGATCCAGCCTGCGCCGAAGCCCGGTCAGCTCCGGCTGTGGACGTTCCAGTCCGTCGCGCACGGCGCGGATTTCGTCAGCTACTTCCGCTGGCGCACCTGTGCGTTCGGCACGGAGATGTACTGGCACGGCCTTTTGAACTACGACAACCGCGACAACCGCCGCCTCACGGAGCTGCGGCGCACGCACGCGGACCTCGAAAAGATCCAGTGCGCGGCCGGCGCGAAATACACGGCGAAGGTCGCCGTGCTCTGCGACTACGACAACGAGTGGGACGGCATCGAGGACAAATGGCACGGCCCGCTGCGCGGGAAGAGTATGGATGCAATCTTCAAGGCCCTGCAGCGCGCGCACGTCCCGTTCGATTTCGTCAACATCGACGACGCGGGCACCTCGGCGCCGCTCGGCGATTACGCGGCGGCGTTCTACCCGCACCCGACGATCATCACCGAGGCGCGCACGGCGCAGCTCGAATCGTACGTGCAGGCGGGCGGCCGGCTCGTGATCGGCTGCCGTGGGGGCTACAAGGACATCTACGGCAAGTGCCCGATGGCGCCGATGCCCGGCCCGCTCGCAAGGCTCACGGGCTGCACGGTGGAGGAGTTCACATTCCTTGGCCCGGCGGACGCGCCCGAAACGATCCTCTGGGAAAACGAAGCGGTGCCCGCGCCGGATTTCAACGACGTCCTGCACCCTGAGGCGGCGGACTGCGCGGTGCTCGGCACGTATCAGGGCAACTACTACGGCGGAAAACCCGGCCTGACGGCGCATCCGTTCGGCAGCGGCACGGCGTATGCGTTCGGCGCAGTGTTTTCGGAGGCGGCCGTGCGCCGCTTCCTGACGCTGTTCGGTATCGGCTGCCCCGAGGCAGGCCTCGAGCTGCCCGAGGGCGTGGAGCTTGCCGTGCGCGAGAGTGCGGCGGGCAGGCGCTTTGTGTTCCTGCTGAACTATCTGGCAGAGCCGCAGGAAATCGCGCTGCGCGGCGCCGCGTACCGCGACCTTTTGACCGGCCGCACGCTCGCGGAAAACGAGACGGTCGAGCCCTACGGCGTTCTGGTGCTCGAAAAGCAGGCGGAAAAATAATCCAGTCAGAAAAGGAATGAGAGAATGAATACACCGCGGCTTGAAACCGAGCGGCTGATCCTGCGCAAATTCACGGAGGACGATCTCGAAGCGCTGCATGCGATTTACAGCGACGAGGAGGTCAACCGTTTTCTGCCGTGGTTTCCGCTGAAAAGCATGGAGGAGGCGCGCGCTTTTTTCGAAGCGCGGTACGCGGCCGTATACGCGCGGCCGCAGGGCTATGCCTACGCAGTCTGCCTCAAGGCGAACGGCGTGCCGGTCGGTTACGTCCACGTCGATGCGGGGGAAAGCCACGACTTCGGCTACGGCCTGCACAGGGATTTCTGGCGTCAAGGGATCATCACGGAGGCCGGCGCGGCGGTCATCGCGCAGGTGAAAAAGGACGGCCTGCCCTACGTCACGGCGACGCACGACGTAAACAATCCGCGCAGCGGCGCGGTGATGCGGCGGCTCGGCATGCGCTACTGCTACACGTATGAGGAGCAGTGGATGCCGAAGAATTTCCCGGTCCGCTTCCGCCTGTACCAGCTGAATTTTGACGGCGGCGGCGCGGTGTACCGGAAATACTGGGAGATGTACCCGGTGCATTTTATCGAAGAAAATCTTTGACCGCTTTTGCGGCGCATTTAAAACTTAGAGAGGACGATGCAAGATGAGAGAAGAAGAAAAAATATTTGCGGGCAAGCTCTTCAGCCCCGGGCACCCGGACCTCGTGGCGATCAAGCTGCGCTGCCACAACCTGTGCACGGAGTACAACCGCACGTTTGAGGACGAATACGAGAAGCGCGCGGAGATCCTGCCGCAGATCTTCAGCGAATTCGGCGAGGGCTCGCGCATTCAGGGGCCGATCCAGATCCACTACGGCGTGCACACGCGCATCGGGGCGCACTTTTTCGGCAACTTCAATCTGACGATTCAGGACGACGCGCCGGTCACGATCGGCGAAAACTGCAACTTCGGGCCGAATGTGACGATCGTGACGCCGCAGCACCCGCTGCTGCCGGACGAGCGCCGCGCCCTGAAAACAAAGGACGGCCGGGAGCTGCACGCCTGTTACGCCGAGCCGGTTGTGATCGGCAATGACTGCTGGTTCGGCGCGAACGTCGTCGTCTGCCCGGGCGTGACGATCGGCGACAACTGCGTGATCGGCGCGGGCAGCGTCGTGACGAAGGACATCCCGGCGAACAGCATCGCGGTCGGCAACCCGTGCCGCGTGCTGCGCGCGGTCGGCGCGGGCGACAGCGTCCGCAATATGCCGGAGCGCCTCAGCGAGGAAGAATTTGTATTTGAATAAAAGCGAAGCGCCGGACGTATACGCAAGATACGTCCGGCGCTTTTCTGTTTTTGCCACCCCGCTACGGCGTCCAGTCCGCCGGCATGTGCGCGTGGCCCCACTGGCAGAAGGCGGCGAGAATGGGCATCAGGGTTTTTCCGGTCTCCGAAAGGCTGTATTCCACCTTCGGCGGCACCTGCGGGTATTCTGTGCGCAGGATGATGCCGTCCCGCTCCAGCTCCTTGAGCTGGCTGCTCAGCATCTTGTGCGTCACGGCGCCGAGCGCACGCTTCAGTTCGCTGTAGCGGAGCACCTCCTTTTTCCACAGCCAGAATAAGACGTGCATTTTCCACTTGCCCTCGACCAGCGAGATGGCATAGGCAAAGGGGAGGACGTTGACCTCCCTGCAAATATCCTGTTCCATAGAAATCACCATTCCTTATTTTTTGTGCCTTTGCCGCTTTGCTCGCCGCGGCAAAGGCACAAACAGTGTGTGAAAAAGTATTTTTCACACGATTCCTTTTTCATTTCAAAGTGTGCCGGGCGTGATTTTCGGCGCGCGTGCGGCTGGCCCGGGCCGACCGGAAACGGGCCGCGGCGGCGCTCTCCTTTTGGGTAGTATCTTCCCGGAAAGTACGTTCTTGCCAATTCGATTATACCATGCTACGATAGATTCGTCCAGAAAAAAGAACGGAGGCGTGTTTTATGTCTATCTTAAATTCACCGATCACGATCAACGGGCTGGCGCTCAAAAACCGGCTTGTCATGCCCCCGATGGCGACGAGCAAGGCGGCGCAGGGCGGGGCGGTCACCGGCGATCTGTGCGCGTACTACGCCGAGCGCGCGGCGGGCGGCTGCATCGGCCTGATCGTGACCGAGCACTGCTTCATAAGC
>URQJ01000137.1 GCA_900549945.1 uncultured Oscillospiraceae bacterium | reverse complement strand
CAGCAGCGGCGGTACGAACAGCGCGGACGGCGCCGATTCCGGCGGCACGAGCGGCAGCGGTGAGGTTGTAAAGCTGGTTGTATGGGGCGTTGGCACGGCGGATACGGACGACTGCAACGAGGTGGCCGAGGCGATCAGCGCGATCACCCGCGAGGAGATCGGCGCCGAAATCGAGCTGGTCCGCGGGCAGGACGCCGAGCAGATTAATTTGGCGCTGACCTCCGGCGAAGCCATCGATATGCTGAACTACAACAACGTTTCCGGCCAGCTTGCGGCCATTGTCCGCAACAGCTATGCCACGGCGCTGGACGATCTGGTCGAGCAGTACGGCCAAGGGGCGCTTGAGATCATCGACCCCGTGGATCTGGACGCCTGCCGGTTCGGCGGCGTGCTATACGCGCTGCCCGATATGAAAGATACCTCCCGTTCCGCCGGCTTCTCCATGCGCAAGGATATTGTGGATGCGCTCGGCATCGAGGTGCCCGAATACGGCACCTATGAGGACATGTACGAGATCCTGACGAAGGTGCATGAGGCGTACCCCGATATGTATCCGCTGGTGCCCACATGGGCTGGCGGCGGCATGCAGGAGTCTCTGCCGATCGACCCGCTCGGCGATAATCTCGGTGTTTTGGAGAACGCCTTCGAGGACAGTACCGAGGTCGTGGATTACTATTCGATGGACAGCTACCGCGAATTCTGCGAGATGATGTACAAGTGGAACAGCGAGGGCCTGATTATGCCCGACGCGACCACGACGACGGAGAACAACCTGCTTTCCGGCAACGGCTTCGCGATGTTCGAGAACTGGAAGCCCGGCAAGGAGCTTGAAAACTACAAGTCCACCGGCAAAGAGGTCGTCTTTATGAAGGTGATTGAGCCGTACAAGTACACCGATATCTCGAACGGCAACTCATTCATCATTCCCTACAGTTCCTCAAACCCCGAAAAGGCGATGGAGCTTTGGAACCTGATGTACACAAACGCCGAGGTCTCGAACCTCTTCATCAACGGCATCGAGGGCAAGCACTGGGCGTATACGGACGACACCAAAACCTTTATCAGCACGCCCGAGGGTGTGGACCCGAACTCGAGCGGCTACTCCTCCGTGGACTGGGGCTGGCCGAACCAGCAGATCACACCGATCTGGGAGGGCGCCGAGGCCGATTTGTGGGATCAGCTCAACACGTTCAATGAGAGCGGCGTCGCAAGCCCGGCGCACGGCTTCTCTTGGGACAGCAACCCGGTGTTGAATCAGGTGACTGCCTGCAACAACGTGGTTTCCGAGTATCACACGGCGCTGCGCTGGGGCACGATGGACCCCGCGGAGAACCTGCCGAAGTTCATTGCAGATCTGGAAGCTGCCGGCATCAACGAGATCATCGAGGAAAAGCAGAAGCAGCTGGATGAATATCTGGCAAGCAAGGGCTGAGCCTCATAGCCTGCTACATAATCGCGCAATACATGGAAGGCGGGTGCGGGAGCTTCCCGGCCCGCCTTCCGCTTCTTGTGCAATCCATCCTAGGGAGGAATGAATATGAAGAATGTCGGAAAAACGATGAAGCGCTTCTGGCCCCTTTACCTGATGTTCTTGCCCGGCGTCATCTACCTGTTTGTCAACTGCTATATCCCGATGTTTGGCATTCAGATCGCTTTCCGGCAGTACAACGCCAGAGACGGCATCTACGGCAGCCCGTGGTGCGGCCTCGATAACTTTGAATTTCTGTTCCGCACGGACGACGCCTTTGTTATGACCCGCAACACGCTGCTTTACAATCTGGTGTTTATCGTGCTCGGCACGGTGCTCGCTATCGCGGTCGCGATCATTCTCAACGAGGTGCGCAGCAAGAGCGCCAAGCAGGTGTATCAGACCGTGATTTTGATTCCCTATCTGATCTCCATGGTCATCGTCAGTTATCTCGCGTTTGCGTTCCTGAGCAGCAGCAACGGTTATATCAATAATTCCGTTCTGAAGGCCTTCGGCATGGAGGCTGTCGACTGGTACACGCAGCCTCAATACTGGCCGGTCATTCTGGTGATCATCAACATCTGGAAGGGTCTCGGGTACAATATGATCCTGTACTACGCCACGATCTGCGGCATCGACCACACGCTGTATGAGGCCGCCGTGGTGGACGGCGCCACACGCTGGCAGCAGATCCGCAGCATCACGCTGCCGAGCCTGAAATCTACGATCATCATTTTGACGCTGATGGCGCTGGGCGGCATTTTCCGTTCAGATTTCGGCCTGTTCTATCAGGTGCCGCAGAATTCCGGCCCGCTGATCAGCGTGACCCAGACCATCGACACATACGTGTACCGCGGCCTGATGCAGACGAACAATATCGGCATGTCCTCGGCGGCCGGCGTGTATCAGTCGGTTGTGGGTTTCATTCTGGTTGTAAGCGCGAATTTTGTTGTCCGCAAGCTGGACAGCGAGAGTTCCCTGTTTTGAGAAGGAGGCAGCAGAGTATGGTAGAAAAAGGAAGAGGATTTCAAGTTTTTGCGCACATCCTGCTGGTCTTTCTCAGCCTTTGCGCGGTCGCGCCGTTCATTTTGCTGATCATGTCCTCCTTCACGGAGGAGCAGACGCTGATCACAAACGGCTACAGCTTCTTTCCTGAAAAATTCAGCAGCTACGCCTATGCGTATCTTTTGACGGACTCCACGGCGGTGGTCCGCGGCTACGGCATTTCCTTTCTGGTCACGGCGGTCGGCACGGTGCTCAACCTGCTGCTTACGACCCTGTACGCCTATCCGCTTTCGAGAAAGGACCTGCCCTGCCGAAACATCTTCGCGTTTTATCTGTTCTTCACAATGCTGTTTTCCGGCGGCCTCGTACCCTCGTACATGATGTGGACGCAGACCTTCCACATCCGCAACACGCTGGTGGCGCTGCTCGTGCCGAACCTCTTGATGGGTGCGTTCAACGTCATCATGATGCGCACGTACTTTACAGCGAATATTCCCGACGCCGTTATCGAGGCGGCGCGCATAGACGGCGCCAATGAGTTCAGAATCCTCTACGGCATCGTTCTGCCGATGGCGCTGCCGATCATCGCGACGATCGGACTTCTCGTCGGCCTCGCCTACTGGAACGACTGGATGAACGGCCTGTACTACCTCAACGACGACAGGATGTTCAGCATACAGGTTCTGCTGATGAACATTCAGCGCGATCTCGATTCCCTGCGGCAGCAGGCGCAGTCCGGCGGCAATGTAAACAGCGCCGATCTGCCGTCCACCTCCGTGCGCATGGCGCTGACCGTGATGGGCGTTCTGCCGATCATGATCATCTACCCCTTCATGCAGAAGTATTTCGTCAAGGGTATCGCCATCGGTGCGGTCAAGGGCTGAGGCAGACGCGCAATTAGGATCATATAGTTCTAAAAGCAAAGGAAAGAGTCGGATACCGCAGGGGATTCCGGCTCTTTTTCTGCGTCTTGCATGCGGCGTCAGGGTTGAATCAGGCTTAAAATGTGGTATAATATTCCGGGAATAGAGAATCGTTCTGAGGCGGGAATCTACTGCTTGCGGATGAGAAATATACGGTATCGATTGAAGAGGCCGCGCAGGATCTTTCGCGCGTGACCCGGCTTGTGGATGAAAACGGCGCGCCGCGCTATCTGATCGTGGAATTCAGCAAAACAGAGGCGGAGCAGCCCGCACAGGACTGCACCGTGCAGGCAGCGGCTCAAGGAGAAAAAACAAAAGGCTTGCGAGATGCTTGCAAAATGAAGGGGCTGACAAAGACGCAGATTTTGGCGCTGCACGCAGCGATGGTGCGGGGCTTTGGCGGAACGGACGGGCTCCGCAACGAATCGCTGCTGGATTCCGCGCTGAACGCGCCGTTTCAGGCGTTTTCGGGCGCGGAGGCGTATCCGTCGATCCTTTAAAAGGCGGCGCGGCTGGGGTTCGGCCTGATCGGCAACCGCGCCTTTCTGGACGAAACAAGCGGACGGGCGTGCACGCGATGCTGGTTTTTTTCGCGGTCAACAGGATCGAAATGGAGTACGCGCAGGAGGAGCTGATCGCGATTATCCTGCTTATGGCTTCGGACAGGGCGGACTGCGGCGCGCCGGCCCAGTAGAGGCTTGCGCATCAGGCGTGAGGGTGCTGCCTCCCGGCGCCGCCGCACGAAAGCGTTTGAAAAAGCGCGGACTTTGTGCTATACTCTTTTTGAGTGATAAACGGCCGCAGCCTAAAGGGGCGCGGCCGCATATGTAAATGAAACAGGGAGTGAGAGGCAATGGCGAACCCCTACAGGGATGAATTTATTGCGCTGTTTACAGAGAACATCGCGCGCGACGGCGCGCAGAAGCTGCTTTCCTGGCTTGATACGACGGATTTTTACACCGCGCCGGCGAGCACAAAGTTCCACTGCGCCTGTGCGAGCGGCCTCGTGATGCACAGCATCAACGTCTACAAGACGCTGCGCGAGCGGTATTTCGAGGAGGGCGACAGCGAGGAGAGCTACGCGGTCTGCGCGCTTCTGCACGACGTGTGCAAGTCGCAGTTTTATAAGACGTCCACGCGCAACGTCAAGAATGAGGAGACGGGGCAGTGGGAGAAAAAGCCATTTTACATCGTGGACGATGCGTTCCCATTCGGGCACGGCGAGAAATCGGTCTACCTGATCGAGCGCTTCATGCGCCTGAAGCCCGCCGAGGCGATGGCGATCCGCTGGCACATGGGCGGCTTTGACGATGCGGCGCGCGGCGGCAGCTTTGCGATCAGCGTGGCATTCGACCGTTATCCGCTCGCCGTCAAGCTGCACCTTGCCGATCTCGAGGCGACGTATCTCCGGGAGAAGGGCACCTCAGAGGCCCGGTAAGGCGGCAGAGAAGGAGATTTGCTATGTACGCGATTCAGGCGTCCAACCTGACAAAAAAATACGAGCAGGTCGTCGCGCTGAGCGGACTGGACCTCACGGTGGAGCCCGGCAGCGTGATGGGGTATCTCGGCCCGAACGGCTCAGGCAAGACGACAACCGTGAAGCTGCTGACCGGTTTGGTTCAGCCGACGGTCGGCGACAGCACGGTGCTCGGCCTGTCCTCTTTCAAGGAAAGCGAGAAGATCCATGCGCTTACCGGCGTGCTGACCGAAACGGCCGCGTGCTACCATCATCTGAGCGCAATGGAGAACCTGCTCTTTTTCGGCGCGCTGTTCGGCCTGCCGGAAGCCAAGGTGCGCGCGCGGGCGGAATACCTGCTGAAAAAGCTCGATCTCTGGGCGGCGCGCGGCCGCAGGGCCGGCACGTTTTCCACGGGCATGAAGCAGCGGCTGTCGCTGGCCCGCGCGCTGATCCACAGCCCGCAGGTTCTGTTTCTCGACGAGCCGACCAGCGGGCTCGACCCGGAGTCTGCGGCAATCGTCAACCGCATGATCGCCGCCATGGCGCGGGAGGAGGGCGTGACCGTGCTGCTGTGCACGCACCAGCTCCGCTATGCGGCCGATATTTGCAGCGATTTAGATCGGAAGAGCGTCGTGTAGGGAAAG
>URQJ01000136.1 GCA_900549945.1 uncultured Oscillospiraceae bacterium | reverse complement strand
ATTTATATGTCGATAGTTTCTTGACATTACAAATCCTCCTATGGTAGCCGTTCTATTTCTACCATAGGAGGTCTCTTTTTTCTATTGTCCGTTTTTTATGGACTTGTGCAGTCGTAAAACCTGCCGACAGCCTTTATCCGGACCTATCTCTGTCGCTAAAAAATGCACCCTTATCACGTTTGAATGCATTGTATCAAATCGTGCTACGCAAACCAGTAAGAGTGTGTGCCAATAGCTATCTATATCTTTCTTGAAGTATTCTGTTCTTAAAATTCTGAAAACGATGCTACACATTCCACACGGAAATTTTTACGGCAAATCATCTAATTTCCATCTCTGTTTTCCGCATCTTTCCAATGCTGCAATTCTTTCTTCGCCTCATCAGAGTTCCGAACCGCCCACTGCAAAAACATAAGTATCGCCTGTTCCATTGTTCAGATGATTGGCTGCCAATATCTGTATTGCCCGACGATTTTCATTCACATACCCAGCAAATAGTTTTTCCATTGCTCCAAATTATGCTTTACATGATATTCGTCAAAAGCATTATAACACGCAATCCTATCTGCAAATTTAATATCAATCGGCGGACAGCCTGCCTTCATCAATTCTAGATTCACAAGCAGCCGTCCCGTTCGCCCATTTCCATCAATAATTTCCTGTATGAGCCGCACGCGGGTCTGCCTCAGATGCGGACGATACCGAAGGATTGCAGCAGAAGCAAAAAGAGTAAAATCGGCGCAACGATCTTGATCATGACGATATAGAGCGTTTTGCGCCGGAAGCGGAAGCCGCCGAGCGTCACCTCGTCGATGACGGTTTTCGGCTTCACAATCCAGCCCACCAAAATGCAGGTCAGAAGCGCGACGAGCGGCATCAGGCAGTTGTTGCTGATGTAATCCATCACGTCGAGGATCTGCCCGACCGTGCCGTTCGGCAGCGTGACCGCGAAATACAGGAAATTGTAGCCGAAGCAAACGGCCGCGCCGACCAAAAGCGCGTACGCCGTCACGAGCAGCGTGCTCTTCTTGCGGCTGAAATGGAATTTATCCATGATGCTCGAGACGATCGCCTCCATGACCGACACCGAGGAGGTGACCGCCGCAAACGTGACCATCAGGAAAAACAGGGCGCCGATCACATTCCCCGCGCCGCCCATCGCCTTGAATACCTTCGGCAGCGATTCGAACATTAGCCCCGGCCCGGCGGACATGCCCTCCGTGCCCACAAAGGTGAACACCGCCGGGATGATCATCATGCCCGCGAGCAGCGCCACGAGCGTGTCGAAAAACTCGATCTGGTTGATCGACTTGATGAGGTTCGTCTCTTTCTTTGCGTAGGAGCCGTAGGCAACCATGATGCCCATCGCAACGCTGATCGAGAAAAAGAGCTGGCCCATCGCGTCCATCAAAATGACAAGGAAGCGCCCGGCCGTCATGCCGCTGAAATCCGGGACAAGGTAGATTTTCAGCCCCTCGAGGCCGGTGCGCGTCACGCCGTTCTCATCCGTGTGCGAAAGCGTCAGCGAGAACACGGAGATGCCGACGACGAGCAGCAGCAGAATCGGCATGAGCACCTTGCTGAATTTCTCGATGCCTTTGTCGATGCCGCTGTACACGACGGCGGCCGTCAAAAGCAGATACACCACCATCCAGACGACCGGCTCCCATGTGCCGGAAATATAATTGCCGAAATAGCCGTCCGCCGCGGCGCCGGCCCCACCGCCCGCAGCGAACACCGCGAGGTATTTCAGCACCCAGCCGCCGATCGAGCAGTAATACGGCAGAATGATAACCGGCACGAGACAGGCCAAAACGCCGAGGAAATCCCACCGCGGACGAATGACCCCGTAGGCCGTGAGCGGGCTCTGCGCCGTTTTGCGGCCGATCGCGATCTCCGTCGTCAAAAGCGTAAAGCCGAAGGTCAGCGCAAGCACGATGTAGCACAAAATGAACACGCCGCCCCCGTCCTTTGCCGCGAGGTAGGGAAACCGCCAGATGTTCCCAAGCCCCACCGCGCTGCCGGCTGCCGCAAGCACAAAGCCGATCTGCCCTGTAAAATTCCCTCTTTTTTCTCTCTTTTCCATGCCCTCATACTTCCCTTTCCGCACAAAACACTGATTTCACCGCTTTGACAAAACGCACGGCGGCACGCCGCCCGCGGTTTTCGCCAAGCCCTCCCAGTATACCGAAAAAAAGCGCGGTCTGCAAGGCCCGAAGCCCGGCAAACCGCATTCTTTTTTCCGCATTCAGCCGCGCGCCATGCGCCCGGCCGCAAACCGGGCCAGCTCCTTGAGGCGCGGCGCGGCGTGCGCGAAGAATTTCTCATAGCTTTCGCAGAAGATGCTCCGCCCGAGCGCGCCGTCCACCTGCACGGGCCGGTAGCGCCGGCAGCCGCCGCGGCAGAGCGCGAAAAAGCGGCAGACGCGGCATTTTTCGTCGACCGCCCGCGACTGCTCGATAAAGCCGAGCGCTTTCCGCCGCTCGCCGATCGCCTCGAAGCTGTCCGTGCAGAGGTTGCCGAGGCGGTAGCCGTCGAGCACGTAGAAGTCGCACGGGTACACAGAGCCGTCCGCCTCGACGACGTGCTGCATCCCGCAGACGCCGGCCATGCCGCACGCCTCGGGCGGGCAGCCGAGCAGCATCTCGATGTAGTTTTCAAACTGCCGGATTGAAACCGCCTCGCCGCGCTTCGCATCGCGGTACCACATGTCGAACAGCGTGCAGAGGAAGCTGCCGTAATCGGCGGGCGTCAGTGAATACGGCTCTTGGCCCGGCGCGTCGCCGATCGGGTCGAGGCACGGGATAAACTGCAGATAGCGCAGCCGGTTCCGCTTGTAAAAGCTGTAGATCTGCCCGGCGTGCGCCGCCGTCTGCCGGTTGACGACCGTCAGGATGTTGTACTCGACGCCGCGGCTCTCGAGCAGCTGCACCGCCTGCATCACGCGGTTGAACGTGCCCGCGCCGTGTGCATCGAGCCGGTTCACGTCGTGCGTGTCCTTGACGCCGTCGAGCGAAATGCCGACGAGAAAGCGGTTTTCGCGCAGGAAATCCGCCCATTCGGCATTCAGCGCCATGCCGTTCGTCTGGATCGCATTGTGGATGCGCACACGGCTGACATTGTGCTTTTTCTGGAGCGCGACGGCCTTGCGGTAGAAATCCAGCCCGATCAGCGTCGGCTCGCCGCCCTGAAAGGCGATCGTGCAGTCCTGCGTCGCGGCCGCAAGGCTTTTCTGCACGACGGCCTCGAGCGTTTTCTCCTCCATGAAGCCGTAGGAGCGCTGCTCCCGCTTTTCGACGATGTCGTGGTAGAAGCAGTAGCGGCAGTTCAGGTTGCACATGCCCGAGGACGGCTTTATCATGATGTGTACGGATTTCAAGGCGATTCCCCCTTCACGCGGCCGCGCCCCAAGGCCCGCGTTATCCGCGCTTGTATTTTTTGCGCAGCGCGTCGGCGCCCGCCTTGCGCCCCGTCTTTTCGAGGCGCTCGATGTATTCGTCGAGGTGGCCGTGTGTGTGGTACGGGCCGTCCTCGTGAAGCACCGTCATCATCGGGTCCACAGGGCTCTCGGAAGTGAGCATCTGCTCGTCGTGCCAGTCGAGGATGATCTTCGCACCCTTCGCGCAGAGCTCGGGGTGCGCGTCCTTCACGTCGTGCTGCTCGTGCGGGTCCTCGCGCAGGTTGAAGAGCATCTCGCGGTCAAAGAGGTGGAAGCCGTCGTGGTAGGTGCGCACATAGAGCCAGTCGCCGAAGCGCGCCGAGCGCTGGCAGACGTGCGCCATCTGCGAGAGCACGAGGCTTTCGCGCCCGGCGGCTTTGCCGTCCGTGACCGTCTCCGCAAAGCTCTCGCCGTCCCACCGCTCCCACGGCTTCACGCCGAGGAGCGACGCCATCGTCGGGAGCAGGTCCAGACTGTAGTGGAGGCCGTTATCGGCGATGCCCGCCTTTCCGCCCGGCCACTTGAGGATGAACGGGATATGGCAGGTGGGGTAGTCGGCAGTCGCGTGCTCGGAATAGATCGCGAGCTCGCCCATGTTCTCGCCGTGGTCGGAGGTAATGATGATTGCCGTGTCGTCGTAGATGCCCTGCGCGCGGAGCAGGTCGAGGATCTCGCCGACGAGCGTGTCCGTGTAGCGGATGCCGCAGTCGTAGCCGTCCATAATGCGCTTGAGACCGGCCATATCCGAGGCGCTGCCCGGCATGCGCGGGTAGGCGGGGCTTGTCGCGTCGCTGTACATCGCAAGCTCGTTGATACCGTGCGGGCCGGTGGCCTGCTTGTGCTGCTCGAGCACGTCCTCGCCGATCCACGTGTTCATCGGCTCATTTTCAAACGGGTTGCCAAAGCTCTCCGGCGCGCGGTACGGCGTGTGCGGGTCCCAGAAATGCACGTGCAGGAACCAGTTGTCGCGCCCCTCGTTGCGGCGCAGCCAGTCGAGCGCAACCGGCAGAACCTCCTCGCCGGATTCGCCGCCGCGGCCGCCGACGTTGTAGCACTCGTTGAAGCCCGCGTTGAACCACCAAGAGGAATGGCGCTCCGGGAAGGTACTGACGGACGCCGTGTGCATGCCGGCGCGGCGGAAAATGCTGTGGAAGCAGTTGTCGTCCACAATATCGGTGAAGTCACGCGCGGGGCCGGTGAGCCGGCGGTCCGCCGCCGTGCCGCCGTGACCCACGGCGCCGTTGTGGATGCCGAACATGCCGCTGACGAGCGAGGCGCGGGAGGGCAGGCAGGGCGCGTCCGAGCAGTAATACTCGTCGAAGCGGATGCCCTCGGCGCAGACGCGGTCCATATTCGGGGTCGTATTGCGGCCGTAGCCGTAGCAGCCCATATGGTCGGGCCGCAGCGTGTCGATGTCGATGAACAGAATTCTCATGGTTGTGTCTCCTCTCCGTTTTGTTTCCGCTTTCATTTTAACACTTTACACGCCGCGGGAAAATGGGTATTATGATATGAGATTAGCACAATTTTATCCTTTTATGGGGAGGCATCGCAAATGGAGGCAAACGGCATACAGCGCGAGAACATCCGGATGCAGGGCGGCCTGCCGATCAGCATCCGCCTGCACAAGAACGGCGCGGAGAGCGGCGGCTGCGAATTTCACTGGCACGAGCAGCTCGAGCTTTACTACGTGCACGCCGGCGGCGTCTCTTTGCTCTCGGGCGGGCAGCAAAGCTGGCTTTACCCCGGCGACGTGGGCTTCGTCAACTGGTGCGAGCCGCACCGCGGCAGCCAATTTCTCGACGGAACACAGCACTATATTATCCAGATCAGCGCCGAGCTTCTCGCGCAGGAGACCGTTCTCCTGCCCGGGGCCGCCGCGCGGGCCGATCTGCTCTCCCTGTTCGCGGCGCGCAGCAGGCGCTTCCCGCGCGTTCTGCGCGGCAATGCGGCACTGAACGGCTTTCTCGACGAGGCCATCCGCGAATCGGAGGCGCAGGACGCCGGCTTCGAGCTGCGGCTGAAGGCTGACGCCCTGCAAGAGATCGGAAGAGCACACGTCTG
>URQJ01000135.1 GCA_900549945.1 uncultured Oscillospiraceae bacterium | reverse complement strand
TCTATGCCGTGACTGGAGTTCAGACGTGTGCTCTTCCGATCTCCGTTTTCCTCCGCCGTCGTCTCGCAGCGGACGACCGGCACGCCTGCGCGCTTCAAACGCGTTTCCAGCAGGTCGGCGTACAAAAGCCCTTTCGTGCGCCCCGCACAGGGGTTGACGACCATCAAAACGCGGCCGTTCCTCTTAAAAATCGCATTCTCGCTCTCCATACGCACGCCGTTCCTTTCCCGCCGGACGCCGCGCACGATGTTTTGCACCGGCATGGTCGGCATCTCCTGTTTCTGCACAAATTACCAGTATTATTATAGGATTGCCCCGCAAGGAAACTGTGAACGGCGCGTTAATTTTCTATAAACGCGCGCAAAAAGCCGCCGCACGGCAAAACCAATGCGGCGGACATTTTACGGCTTATCTGCGTTTTTCCTGCTCCGGCTCAGCCCTTGAGCTCCACGCGGCGGATCTTGCCGCTGATCGTCTTGGGCAGCTCGTCGCGGAATTCGACGATGCGCGGGTATTTATACGGTGCTGTATTCGTTTTTACGTAGGTCTGGATCTCCTTCTTGAGCGCCTCGGTGCCCTCGGTGCCCTTCGTCAAAACGATCGACGCTTTGACGACCTGCCCGCGGATCGGATCCGGCGCGCTCGTGACGGCGCATTCGAGCACGTACGGCAGCTCCATGATGACGGATTCGATCTCAAACGGCCCGATGCGGTAGCCGGAGGACTTGATGACGTCGTCCGTGCGGCCGACATACCAGAAGTAGCCGTCCTCGTCGCGCCACGCGGTGTCGCCCGTATGGTAGAGGCCGTCGCACCACGCCTCACGCGTCTTTTCCTCGTCGCGGTAGTAGCCCATAAAGAGGCCGCAGGGCGTGTGTTTGTCAGTGCGGATGACGATCTCGCCTGTCTCGCCGACCGGCGCGGGCGTGCCGTCCGGCAGGACGAGATCGACATCGTAGAGCGGGCTTGGAACGCCCATGGAGCCCGTTTTCGGCACGGAGCCGACCGGGTTGTAGATCGAGAGCGTCGTCTCCGTCTGACCGAAGCCCTCGTAGATCGAAAGGCCCGTCGCGCGCTTCCACTGCTCGAACACCTCGGGGTTCAGCGCCTCGCCGGCCGTCGTGCTGTACTCGATCGAGGAGAGGTCGTATTTCGAAAGGTCCTCCTTGATGAAGAAGCGGTACATCGTCGGCGGCGCGCAGAAGGTCGTGATGTTGTAGCGCTTGAACATCGGCAGGATGTCGTGCGCATCGAATTTATCGAAATCGTAGGTAAACACCGCGGCCTCGTTCATCCACTGGCCGTAGAGCTTGCCCCAGAGCGCCTTGCCCCAGCCGGTGTCGGAGATCGTGAAGTGCAGGCCCTCGGGGTTCACGTTGTGCCAGTATTTCGCGGTGATGAAGTGCCCGAGCGCGTATTTGTGGTTGTGCTCGGCGATCTTCGGGTAGCCGGTCGTGCCCGAGGTGAAGAACATCAGCATCGGGTCGCTGCCGCAGGCCGTGTCCGCCGTGCGCTCGAAAACGTCGCTCTGCGCCTCCATGCCGGCGTCGAAATCGAGCCAGCCCTCGCGCGCACCGTTCGCCATGATGAGGTGCTCGACATCATCGACGTTCTTCGCCGCGCGCATCGCCTCCTCGGCGACCTGCCCGTCCGGCGTGCAGACCAGCGCCTTCACGCCCGCCGCCTTGAAGCGATAGTCGAAATCGTGCTCCATCAGCAGGTTTGTCGCCGGGATCACGACCGCGCCGAGCTTGTGCAGCGCGAGGATCGAGAACCAGAACTGGTAGTGGCGCTTGAGCACGAGCATCACGCGGTCGCCGCGGCCGATGCCGAGGGATTTGAAATAATTCGCTGTTTTATTCGACATGCGCTTCATATCGCCGAAGGTGAAGCGCTTTTCCTCGTGGTTCTTCGAGACCCAGAGCATCGCGAGCTTTTCGGGGTCCTTCTCGGCGATCCGGTCGACGATGTCGAACGCGAAGTTGAATTTCTCCTCGTTCGTGAACTCGATCGACTTTAAGATGCCGTTTTCGTCGAGCGCCGTGTGCACGAACGGGCTCGAAACCGTCTCGCGCTCGGTGCGGGCGAGCTTCGCCTTGATGATGCCGGCAAACTTATCCTTTTCGGGTGCGAGCGCCTCGCCGGGCCGCATGACGATCGCGTAAAACTCGCAGTCCGAGCCGCCGGTCGCGATCATGCCGTGCGGCGTCGCGCTGTTGTAGTAGATTGTGTCGCCCTCACCGAGCTCCTCCACGTGCGTGCCGACCTGCACGCGCATGCTGCCCTTGACGATGATGTCGAGCTCCTGCCCCTGATGGGTGGAGAGCTTGATCGCGACATTCTGCTCGGCTTCGTTGTACGGCATTGTGACGTAGAACGGTTCGGCGGTCTTTTGCTTGAACAGCGGCGCGAGGTTCAGGTACTTGAAGCCGTGGCGGCGCGTGATCGGCAATCCCTCGCCGCGGCGGGAGATCGTATAGGTGGAAAGCGTCGGGCTAACGCCCTTGATGAGGTCGGTCGGGTCCACGCCGAAGCGCTCCGCGCATTTGTAGATAAACGTGAAGCTGAAATCGCTCTCGCCCGTCTCGCAGCGTCTGTATTCCTCGGGGGTCACGCCGGTCCGCTGCGCCATTTCCTCCTCGGAAAGGCCCATGATCTCGCGCATCGTGCGGATTCGCTCCGCCACCTCCGCGAGCTGTGTTTTGAGGTCTGTCTTTTCAGATCTCGCCGTCTGTGTTTCGTTTGCCAAATCAATCATTCCTTTCCTGTGTTTTCCAAAGGCGAAGCGGCCGCTCCGAATAAAAAAACTCCGTCTCAAATCACTTTGAGACGGAGCAAAATCCGCGGTACCACTCAAATTGCTCCCGCAGGGGGAGCCGCTCTTCGGGCTCTCATGAAGCCCTATGCACTGACGCAGCACATCTCGGAAAGCATCTACTCGCCTATTCGGCTTTGGGGCTTTCAGCTCGGAAGGGATGGGCAATCGTTCCTTTTGTATCGGCTCGCAGCAGCCGCCGACTCTCTGAAACAAACCGGACCGCGCCGTCTTCGTCATCGCTTTTGGAATATAAAATTTTCTGGAATAAATCTACTATACTCGGTTCGCGCCGCGTTGTCAACTGTTTTTTCAGGAATTCTGCGCTTCCTTCTTCGCGGCCTCCACGGCGTCCGCCGCTTCGTCGAGCCAGTCGCCCTCAAAGAGCTCGATCACGCCGCGGTCGCACAGCGAGGCGATCTGCGGGTCGAGCGGAATGCGCCCGAGCACCTTCAGGCCGTATTTCGCCGCCACCTCGTCGATATGGCTCTCGCCGAACACCTTGAACGGCTCGCCGCAGCCCGGGCACTTGACATAGCTGTAATTTTCAATCAGGCCGAGCACCGGCACGTTCATCATCTGCGCCATTTCGACCGCCTTCGAGACGATCATGGAGACGAGCTCCTGCGGCGAGGTGACGATGATGATGCCGTCGAGCGGGATGGACTGGAACACCGTCAGCGGCGCGTCGCCGGTTCCGGGGGGCAGATCGACGAACATGCAGTCTACCTCGTTCCAGATCACGTCGCTCCAGAACTGTTTGATGACGCCGGCGATCACCGGGCCGCGCCAGACAACCGGCGCCGTTTCGTCCTCGAGCAGAAGGTTGATGCTCATGACCTCGATGCCGGTCTTTGTGCTGACCGGGAAGAGGCCGTCCTCACAGCCCTGCGCCTTTTCGTGCATGCCGAAGCATTTCGGGATCGACGGGCCCGTCACGTCGGCGTCGAGAATCGCCGTCTTGAGGCCGCGGCGCTGCATCGTGACGGACATCATCGAGGTGACAAGACTCTTGCCAACGCCGCCCTTGCCGCTGACGACGCCAATGACCTTTTTCACCCGGCTCATCTTATTCATGGGCGCGAGAAAGCTCTCCGGCTGCTGGCGGGAGGGACAGTCCTCGCCGCAGCTCGAGCAATCGTGCGTGCAGTTTTCGCTCATATTCTTTACAACTTCTTTCTCAAAAAAATTCGGATAAGCTCCATGGAAATTATGATAGCCTTTTCGAACAGTTTTGTCAAGACGCACGCGGTTTATGCGCCCGTTTCCCCCGCTTTCCTACCCCGCGGGCCCTATTTTTCGCCGGAAAGGAACATCAGCCCGAAGCTGACCGCAAGAAACGCACAGGAGCACCAGATCGCCGGCGCGCCCCACGCGAGCGCCGCAACGCTTCCGAGCCCCGCCCCCGCCGCAAAGGAGAGGATCACGCCGCCGTACCGCAGCGCGTCGCGCAGCAGGTTCCTCTCATGCGTGCGGAAAAATGCGCAGAGCATCTCCGTGCCGCTGCGCAGATTGCCGATGCACATGGTGCTCGCATAGGAATTTCCGCGCATCTTGCGGAACGACTGCACCTGCATCGCGCAGACGAACGAGATCATCGCGTTCGCGATGTTGTCAATCGGGATGAAGCCGACGAAAAACAGCAGCGTGATCTCGATCAAAAGGATGGTCTGCCGCCAGTGCAGGCGGCGCGCATAGCGGAACGCGCCGCGAATCAGCTCGGCAAAGCAGGTGCCCGTGACGAACGCGACAAGCGGGATCGCATAGTGCAGGGCGTTCCCCCAGCTTCCGTGCAGAAGATGCGCGCTCAAAAGCACAATGTTGCCCGTCTGCGCGTTGGCGAACACCTGCCCGCGGAAGCAGTAGGCGTATGCGTCCTGAAAGCCGCCCGAAAGCGTCAGAAACAGCGCGGTCAGGTAGGCGTCGGACATCTGCCCGGCTGGGCTGCGGCGCTTCATATCACCGCCCCACCCTTCTGCGCTCCCTGTAAAACGGGAGCACGACGGAAAGCAGCACGCGCACCGCGCAGAGCGCGACAACCAAAACAATTTCCCAAGCACTCATTTCTTATCCCTCAAATCCTCATAAATATCGTTTTGCCGCTTGATTTACCGGCCAACACCTATTATAATTAAATTTATTCATATGTAAAATACATATCTTACATTTATATTATGTCATTAAGATATTATTGAGGGAGCCGCCATGCTGATCAGCTACGATTACTACCGTATCTTCTATTATGTCGCAAAATACCGCAGCTTTACACAGGCCGCAAACATTCTTTTGAGCAACCAGCCGAATATTTCCCGCGCCGTCAAGAATTTGGAGAACGCGCTCGGCTGCACGCTGTTCGTGCGCTCCAACCGCAGCGTGCGGCTCACGCCCGAGGGCGAACAGCTCTACGCACACATTCAAATCGCCTTCGAGCAGATTCAGGCCGGCGAGGAGGCGCTGGCGCTCGAGCGCAGCCTGCAAAGCGGCAGCGTTTCGATCGGCGCGAGCGAAACCGCCCTGCACTGCCTGCTTCTGCCGGTGCTGCGCAGCTTCCGCCGAACCTACCCCGGCATCCGCCTGCGCGTGACAAACCACCTGACGACGCAGGCCATTGCGGCGCTGAAAAGCGGCCTTGTCGACCTTTCGGTCGTGACGACGCCGCTCGAGCCCGCCCGCTCGCTCGTGGCCGTGCCGATC
>URQJ01000134.1 GCA_900549945.1 uncultured Oscillospiraceae bacterium | reverse complement strand
GCTCGCGGCGCGCGCCGTGGAGCGCGGGCGGCTGCGCCGTGTGCAGGTGACGGGCGGCGTGTTTTCCCGCCGGTACTTTCTGGCGTTTCTGACGCGGAAGTACCGCGCGCCGGCGCTCGAGCAGGCGCTCGCGGCGGTTCGCGCGTTTTTTTCGGGCGCGGAAAACGGGTAAAACGACGAAAAACGCGCCCGGAAACGGTGCGCCGGAGGGCGCAGTGTAAAGAATTCAAAAAACATTTACATTTTACGGAAAAGTGGTTGACAAACCTCGACTTTTTCCGTAAACTTAGCTCATTGCGTTTGCATCTAAAACCAAATAAAATCGGCTGTTCCGCTGTGGGACGCAAATTTTTTTTGCCCTGAAACGGAATGCCTCTGCCGCGGCCTTATTGCGGGGCGATGCCCTGCGGTCTGCGTAAAATCCTTTGCGGAAGCAGTGTGCATAAACACAGCCGGGGTGTGTGATTCACTAAGACCACGCAACTTTCGGGGGGCTTTTGCGCCCTACCAAACCGCAAAGGGGATGCTTTCCATGTTAAAACCTATCATCACTTTGAAAGACATTGCAGTATCGTTTGACGGCGAGCAGGTGCTCAAGAATTTCAACCTCACCATCGGTGACGGCGAATTCGTGACGCTCCTCGGCCCCTCCGGCTGCGGCAAAACCACGGTTTTGCGCACGATCGGCGGCTTCGTCACACCCGATAGCGGCGATGTCTTTTTTGGTGGGGAGAAGATCAACGATGTTCCGCCGCACAAGCGCGCCGTGAACACGATCTTCCAGAAGTACGCGCTCTTTCCGCATCTGAACGTCTATGAGAATATCGCGTTCGGTATGCGTCTGAAGGGCAAAAAAGAGGATGAAATCCAGAAAACCGTGACCGAAATGCTGCATATGGTCAATTTGAACGGCATGGCGCGCCGCGGCGTGGGGCAGCTTTCCGGCGGCCAGCAGCAGCGCGTGGCGATCGCCCGGGCGCTTGCGAACGAGCCGAAGGTGCTGCTTTTGGACGAGCCGCTTTCCGCGCTGGACCTCAAGCTGCGCAAGGACATGCAGAGCGAGCTGAAAAAGATCCAGCAGGCCATCGGCATCACGTTCATCTTCGTCACGCACGATCAGGAGGAGGCGCTCTCCATGAGCGACACGGTCGTCGTCATGGATAAGGGCGAGATCCAGCAGATCGGCTCTCCGATCGACATTTACAACGAACCGAAAAATGCTTTCGTAGCGGATTTTATCGGCGAAAGCAATATTCTGGACGGCACGATGATCGACGACTATCTCGTCGAGGTCGCCGGGCAGCGCTTCAAGTCGCTGGACAGCGGCTTCGGCAGAATGGCGCCGGTCGATGTGGTCATCCGTCCGGAGGATATCGATATCGTGCCCACCGGCTCCGCCGCCGCGCACATCAACGGCGAGGTGACGAGCGTCACGTTCAAGGGCGTCCACTACGAGATTATCGTCGACGTCGACGGCTTCAAGTGGATGATCCAGACGACGGATTCGGCCGCGGTCGGCGATCGGATCGGCCTCGCGCTGACGCCGGACGACATCCATGTCATGGCGAAATCCGTCTACTCGGGCACGATGGGTGACTACAGCTCCTTCAGCGACGAGATGGGGGAGGATATGCAGGCGCCGGAGGAAGGGGGTGCGGACGATGCGGACTAAGCTGATCTCCGCCCCCTACACGATCTGGATGACGCTCTTCATCGTGGTGCCGATGGGGCTTGTGGCGTTCTTCGCGTTTACCGATAAAAGCGGCGCGTTCACGCTCGACAATATTTTGCGCGTCGGCCAGTATTCGAACGTGTTTCTGCGCTCGATCTGGCTCGGCGCAATCGCGACGGCCGTCTCCCTTCTGCTCGGCTACCCGCTGGCGTACAGCATCTCCCGCATGAAGGCGAGCCGCCAGAGCATGATGATCATGCTCGTCATGCTGCCGATGTGGATGAATTTCCTGCTGCGCACGTATGCGTGGATGTCCCTTTTAGAGGATAACGGCCTCATCAACAACATGCTCGCGGCTGTCGGCCTGCCGCGCCTGCACATGATCAACACCGCCGGCGCCGTGGTGCTCGGCATGGTATACAATTATATTCCGTACATGATTCTGCCGATCTACTCGGTGCTGACGAAGATCGACAGCAGCGTGATCGAGGCGGCGCAGGACCTCGGCGCGAACGACCGCAAGGTGTTCCTCAAGGTCGTGTTTCCGATGAGCATGCCCGGCGTCATTTCTGGCATCACGATGGTGTTCGTCCCGGCGGTTTCCACGTTCATCATCTCGAAGATGCTCGGCGGCGGCGGAAACCTTTTGATCGGCGACCTCATCGACATGCAGTTTCTGGGCTCGGCGTACAACCCGAACCTCGGCTCGGCCATTTCGCTCGTGCTTATGGTGATCATTCTGATCTGCATGGGCATCATGAACCAGTTCGACGACGGCGACGCCAGCGTGGGGGGAGGGATGATCCTGTGAAAATCGTATCGAAGATTTACACGGCGCTCATCTTTATCTTCCTCTATGCGCCGATTCTCGTTTTGATTGTGTTCTCCTTCAATGATACGGAGACCTCGAGCCGCACGGTGTTCAGCGGCTTTACGCTCCGCTGGTACGAGCGCCTGTTTCAGGACCGCTACATCCTCGAGGCGCTGCTCAACACGCTGATTATCGCGGTCGTCTCCGCGCTCTGCGCGACGGTGCTCGGCACGATGGCGGCGGTCGGCATCAACCGCATGAAAAAGCTGCCGCGCAAGATCATGATGAACGTCACGAATTTCCCGATGGTGAACCCCGAGATCGTGACCGGCGTTTCGATGATGCTGCTGTTCGTCGCGGCGGTCAGCCTGTTCGGCGGGCGCAGTCTCGGCATGGCCTCGCTGATCATCGCGCACATCACGTTCTGCCTGCCGTACGTGATCCTTTCGATTCTGCCGAAGCTCCGGCAGATGAACCCGAATCTGTATGAGGCCGCGCAGGACCTCGGCTGCCCGCCGGTGCGGGCGTTTTTCAAGGTCGTGCTGCCGGAGATCATGCCCGGCATCGTCACCGGCATGATTATGGCGTTCACGCTTTCGATCGACGATTTCGTTATCAGCTACTTCACGAGCGGCACAACGCAGACGCTGCCGATCTACATCTATTCGATGACGAGAAAGCGCATTTCGCCGGAGATCAACGCGCTTTCGACGGTGCTTTTCGTGTGCATCCTTGTGCTGCTCGTCATCATCAACGTGCGGCAGGCGCGCGACGAGCGGAAGGCCCAGCGGGCGGAACAGGAGCGTGCGGTATGAAAAAAACGGCTTCCCTTTTCCTTGCGCTTTTCCTGCTGCTTTCCGCGGCGGCGCTTCCCGCTTCGGCCGAGGAGGCCGGCTGGGATTTCTCCGAAGAATATCCGGATGCCGCGCCGACCGGCGTGACGATCAATGTCTACAACTGGGGCGAATACATTGCGAACGGCACCGAGGGCTCGCTCGACGTGAACGCCGAGTTCACGCGGCGCACCGGCATCGAGGTCAACTACACGACGTTCGACAGCAATGAATCGCTCTATTCGAAGCTCGCGGGCGGCGGCGCGAACTACGACGTCATCATCCCCTCCGACTACATGGTCTCGAAGATGATCGCGGAAAACATGCTCGCCGAGCTCGATTTTTCAAATATCCCGAACTTTGAATACGTGGACGAGCAGTTCCGCAATCCGGACTACGACCCGGGCAGCGTGCATTCCGTGCCGTACACGTGGGGCACGGTCGGCCTCTTCTACAACACCGACTACATCACGGAGCCGGTCACGAGCTGGTCGATCCTCTGGGACGAGCAGTACAGCGGCAAGATTTTGATGTTCGACAACCCGCGCGACGCGTTCGCCATCGCGCAGGCGCGCCTCGGTTTCTCGCTCAATACGACAGATGAAAGCGAGTGGGAGCAGGCAGCCATGCTGCTCAAGGAGCAGAAGCCGCTTGTGCAGGCGTATGTCATGGATCAGATCTTCGACAAGATGGAAAGCGGCGAGGCGTGGCTCGCGCCGTACTATTCGGGCGACGCCGGCGTGCTCGTCGAGAACAACGACAACATCGAATTTGTCGTACCCGAGGAGGGCACGAACTATTTTGTCGATGCCATGTGCATCCCGATCAATGCCGAGCACAAGGCGGAGGCGGAGCAGTACATCAACTTCATGTGCGACCCGGAGATCGCCGGCGCGAATATGGACTATGTCGGCTACGCGACGCCGGAATCCGCCGCGAAGGCGTATCTCTCGCCCGAGGCGGTCGAGAACCCGATCTATTACCCGGACGACACGGTGCTCGCGAACACCGAGGTGTTTGTGAACCTGCCCGCGGAGACGAGCGCGCTGCTCGACACGCTCTGGGCGGAGGTCAAGATGGGCGGCCCGGGCGATTCGCTGGTGCTCGTCGCGATCATCCTCGTGTTCCTTGCCGCGTATATCGCGATCATCGTCTGGAAGCGGCTCAAGCGCCGCCGCGAGATGGGCTGATTTCCCCGCGGCGCGGCGGTACAGCGCCCAAAACCGAAAGATATAAGAAAAGCGCCTCCGGCCGCGGCTCGTTTTCCGCGGCGAGGGCGCTTTTTTCACTTGCAATTCCGCGCGGCCTACAGTATAATGAGAGCGGAGTTGTACCGAAGTTGTTCGGAAATTCACAAAATTTTATCGGAAAGGTTGATTTACATGCAGATTCAGAAGGTTACGGATGCCGCGTTCTCCAAATACGGCAAGGTCATCGAGGGGCTCGACTGCGCCGACATCATCGAGGCGATGGGTGCGACGCCGTGTCCCGCAGGCGTGACGTATGTGCCCGGCGACGCTTCGCTGGAGGCCTGCGCGAGCGCGGAGGACATCGCCTATTCGCTGTACGGCGGCATGCCGATCCAGATCGGCTACTGCAACGGCAACAACCACAAGCTGAACGGCCTCGAGTACCACCGCGACAGCGAGATCAACATCGCCGTGACCGACCTGATCCTCCTGATCGGCGCCGAGCAGGACATCGTGGGCGGCAAGTACGACACCGCGAAGGTCGAGGCGTTCCTCGTACCGCAGGGCACGGTCATCGAGGTCTATGCGACGACGCTCCACTACGCGCCGTGCAATGCGAACGAGGGCGGCTTCAAGTGCGTCGTCGTGCTGCCGAAGGGCACGAACACGGCGATCGAAAAGCGCGCCGCCAAAACCCCGGAGGACGAGATGCTCTTTGCACGCAACAAGTGGCTGCTCGTGCATCCGGAGGCCGCCGCCCCGGGCCAGTACGTGGGCCTTGTCGGCGAGAACATCACGCTCGCATAAAATCACGCATCAGGCGGACGTGCCGCGGGACTGCCGCGCGGTGCGTCCGTTCTGCTTTTTGTAGGCGGAGGGCGGGCAGCCCATCGTCTTTTTGAAAAGCCGCGAGAAATAGTTGCAGTCCGAAAAGCCGCAGGCGGCCGCGGCCGTTTCGAGCGGCGCGCCGTCCTGCAAAAGCGCCGCGGCCCGCGCGCAGCGCA
>URQJ01000133.1 GCA_900549945.1 uncultured Oscillospiraceae bacterium | reverse complement strand
CCGCCCCTTCCTCCGCCGGCGCATCGCCTGCCGCTCCGGCGGCGACGGCGGAACCTGCCCCCAAGGCATCCGCTGCAAAGGCCGTCGTTCCCACGGAGCAAAGCAGGAGCACAGCCAAAAGGACTGCGGCCGCTTTTGAAACGCTTCGCTTTTTCATTGCAAAATCCTCGATTCTTTGATTTTTCGCTGTATTTTAAGCGCTCAAAGGGCCGCATTCGTACGCAGCTTCGACCGATATATCAGACTTTTTCGTTCGGCTGTGTTATAATATACAAGAAATGTATTTTGCGTCAAATAGCATAAAAATTCGTTGCAGATTTTGTGAAAAAGCACATGCTTCCGAGCCGGAATTTTCTTGCTGGGCAAGAACGATATTTCCTACTTTTTCCAACAGACAAAGAACGATATTTCCTACATTTTCCATCACAAATTTTAGGGCAGGATTTTGTTTCCGGGCTATGCGGCGCCGGTTTTTTCACTCATTTCCCGTGCGCCCAGCGCAGAAACGTGTCCTGCGCGATGCCGAGCTGCCGCGCCGCTTCGCGCGAGCTGATCTGCTCCAGCCGCCACTGGGTCCTGAAATAATCGAAATTTTCCGGCACCGTCTTGCGCGGGCGGCCGAAGCGCACGCCGCGCAGGCGCGCCGCCTCGATGCCCTCGCGCTGGCGCTGGCGGATGTTCTCGCGCTCCGTCTGCGCCACATAGGAGAGGATTTGCAGCACAAGGTCGGCGACAAAGGTGCCGGTCAGATCGCGCCCAGTCTGCCGCGTGTCGAGCAGCGGCATATCGAGCACGACAATATCCACGCGCTTGTCCTTCGTGATGACGCGCCACTGGTTCAAAATCTCCTCGTAATTGCGCCCAAGCCGGTCGATGGATTTGACGACGAGCACATCGCCCGGGCGCAGCCTGCGCATCAGCTTCCTGTACTGCGGCCGGTTGAAATCCTTGCCGCTGAGCTTATCCATGAAAATGTTCTCCTGCGGCACCTGAAATTCTGAAAGTGCGATCAGCTGCCTGTCCTCGTTCTGCTCTTTTGTGGATACGCGGATGTATCCGTAAATGATTTGCGCCATTTGGTTATCCCTCCGTTAATTTTTAGGTAGTATTTCCACCCGATTGCCTGAATTATAGTCTCCACAAAAGAACATTTCCAGAAAGATTATCCAAAAGCAAAAAGGCCGTGCGCCGGAAATCCCGGTACACAGCCTTTTCTTTTCCTTATTTGTCCAGCACCGCAGACAGAATTTCGTAAAATTTCATCTCATCCACAGATCCTGCGATTTCCACACCGCGGCTCGCGCAGCAGGTAGGCGAGGCAGATCGCGTCGTCAATATCGCCGCCGATGTCCGTGTCGAGCAGTATTTTCCGCATTTTTCCTCCCGTTTTCTCCGGCGCGCCGCGCGGCCCGGCGGTATAAAGAAAGATTCCTCCGGCGCCCTGCGGAGCCGGAGGAATCGGAATTTATTGGCTTATGCCGCCCGCATTACTTGCGCGGATTGCGGATCGCAGCCTGCGCAGCAGCGAGGCGCGCGATCGGAACGCGGAACGGAGAGCAGGACACGTAGGTCAGGCCGGCGTTGTGGCAGAACTCGACGGAGGTCGGGTCGCCGCCGTGCTCGCCGCAGATGCCGAGCTTGATGTCCGGTCTCGTGGACTTGCCGAGTTCACAGGCCATCTTGACCAGCTTGCCGACGCCCACCTGATCGAGCTTCGCGAACGGATCGTTCTCGTAGATCTTCTTGTCGTAGTACGCGCCGAGGAACTTGCCGGCGTCGTCACGGCTGAAGCCGAACGTCATCTGGGTCAGGTCGTTCGTGCCGAAGGAGAAGTATTCGGCCTCCTTCGCGATCTCATCGGCCGTCAGAGCGGCTCTCGGGATCTCGATCATGGTGCCGACCTTATACTTCATCGAGGAACCGGCCTCGGCGATCAGCTTATCGGCCGTCGCGGTGACAACACCCTTGACGTACGCAAGCTCCTTGACCTCGCCGACGAGCGGGATCATGATCTCGGGCTCGATATTCCACTCCGGATGCTTCGCGGAAACATTCAGCGCAGCCTTGATGACCGCGGAGGTCTGCATCTCGGCGATTTCCGGATAGGTGACGGCCAGACGGCAGCCGCGGTGGCCCATCATCGGGTTGAACTCGTGCAGACCGGCAATGATCGCCTTGACCTGCTCGACAGTCTTGCCCGTGGAATCGGCCAGCAGCTTGATGTCTGCTTCATCGGTCGGAACGAACTCGTGAAGCGGGGGATCGAGGAAGCGGATGTTAACCGGCTCGCCCTCCATCGTCTCGTAGAGCTTCTCAAAGTCGCCCTGCTGCATCGGCTCAAGCTTCGCAAGCGCAGCCTTTCTGCCCTCGACGGTGTCGGCGCAGATCATCTCGCGGATCGCGGCGATTCTGTCCGGGTCGAAGAACATGTGCTCGGTACGGCAGAGGCCGATGCCCTCGGCGCCGAGGCGCTTCGCATCGATCGCATTCTGCGGGGTATCCGCATTCGTGCGGACCTTCATCTGGCGGAACTTGTCCGCGAGGCCCATGATACGGCCGAAATCGCCGGAGTCCACGGAAGCCGGGACCGTCGGGATGATGCCGTCGTAGATATTGCCGGTGGAACCGTCGATGGAGATGAAATCGCCCTCGTGATACGTCTTGCCGGCAAGCTCAAACTTCTTGTTTTCCTCGTCCATCGTGATCGCGGAGCAGCCGGAGACACAGCAGGTGCCCATGCCGCGCGCGACGACGGCCGCGTGAGAGGTCATGCCGCCGCGCACCGTCAGGATGCCCTGCGCAGCCTTCATGCCCTCGATGTCCTCCGGAGAGGTCTCGAGACGCACGAGAACGACCTTCTCGCCCTTCTCGTTCCATTCCTTCGCGTCCTCAGCAGTGAACACGACCTTGCCGCATGCAGCGCCGGGGGATGCCGCGAGAGCCTTCGCAACCGGCGTAGCGGCCTTCAGGGCCTTCGCGTCGAACTGCGGGTGGAGCAGCGCGTCGAGGTTTCTCGGCTCGATCATCAGAACGGCCTGCTTCTCGTCGATCATGCCCTCATCGATCAGGTCGCAGGCGATCTTCAGCGCCGCGGCCGGGGTTCTCTTGCCGTTGCGGGTCTGGAGCATGTAGAGGTGCTTGTCCTCGATCGTGAACTCCATATCCTGCATGTCTCTGTAGTGGTTCTCGAGCTTGTTGCAGATCTCGACGAACTGCGCGTAAACTTCAGGCATAACTTCCTTGAGCTGGTCGATATGCTGCGGGGTGCGCACGCCGGCGACGACGTCCTCGCCCTGCGCGTTCATCAGGAACTCGCCGGTCAGAACCTTTTCGCCGGTGGACGGGTTGCGGGTGAACGCAACGCCCGTGCCGGAGGTCTCGCCCATGTTGCCGAACGCCATCATCTGCACGTTGACAGCGGTGCCCCAGGAGTACGGGATGTCGTTGTCGCGGCGGTAGACGTTCGCACGCGGGTTGTCCCAAGAGCGGAAAACAGCCTTGATCGCGCCCATGAGCTGCTCCTTCGGGTCGCTCGGGAAGTCCTCGCCGATTTTTTCCTTGTACTCGGCCTTGAACTGGTTCGCGAGCTCCTTGAGGTCGTCTGCCGTCAGCTCGACGTCCTGCGTAACGCCCTTTTCTTCCTTCATCTTGTCGATGAGCTGCTCGAAGTATTTCTTGCCGACTTCCATAACGACGTCGGAATACATCTGGATGAATCTTCTGTAGCAGTCGTACGCCCAGCGCGGATTGCCGGACTTCTTCGCCATAACCTCAACAACCTCTTCGTTGAGGCCGAGGTTCAGAATTGTATCCATCATGCCGGGCATCGAAGCGCGTGCGCCGGAACGGACGGAAACGAGAAGCGGGTTCTCAAGATCGCCGAACTTCTTGCCGGTGATGCTCTCCATCTTCTCGATGTTCTCCATAATTTCAGCCTGAATGTCGTCGTTGATGCGGCGGCCATCCTCATAGTACTGCGTACAGGCCTCTGTGGAAATGGTAAAGCCCTGGGGTACAGGCAGGCCGAGATTCGTCATCTCGGCGAGGTTTGCACCTTTACCGCCGAGAAGCTCACGCATGCCGGCGTTGCCCTCTGTGAACAAATAAACGTATTTTTTGCCCATTGGAAACTACCTCCTAAAAATTTACATCGGCAGAACCGAGTATTAACACTGTCGGACAAAACAGAAAAACGAACGCGCTGTTTCGCCGCACTCTATTATAGCAAATAATTTTTAGAATTTCCATACCTTTTTTCGATAAATCCGTGCTTTTTGGAAATTTTTCCGCACTGTGCGGGGAAACACGGTGTATTTCCGGATTTTCCTGCCCTGCGCGATACAAAATAGGCTTGCAAACGGCCGGTTTCGGTGGCATAATAGCAAGTACAGAGCGCAGCTGCCCGGGGTCCCCGGCGTCTGCGCAGTTTCCGCGTGCGCGGAAAACGCGCGCTTTAAGCGGCCCCGCAGAAGGAAAGGAGCCTGAATATGCTGAAATTTTTATCGAGGGACAACGCCCCGGGCGGCGTGGGCTGGCTGATCGCCGGCCTCGGCAACCCCGGCCCGAAATACGACCTGACCCGCCACAACGCGGGCTTCATGGTGGTCGATGCGCTTGCCGAGCGCTTCGGCTGCGACATGCGCCGCGTCAAATTCAAGGGGCTTTACGGCAAGTGTAAAATCGCCGGCGAGGACGCCGTGCTCCTAAAGCCCTCGACCTTTATGAACCTGAGCGGCCAGTCCGTGACGGAGGCGATGAATTTCTTCCATATCCCGCCCGAGCGCGTTCTGCTCGTGTTCGACGACATCTCGCTCGACGTCGGCCGCATGCGCATCCGCCTAAAGGGCAGCGACGGCGGGCATAACGGCGTGAAAAACATCATCTATTTAAGCGGCAGCGACCGCTTCCCGCGCGTAAAAATCGGCGTGGGGCACAAGCCCGAGGGCTGGGATCTCGCGAACTGGGTGCTCTCGCGCTTTTCGGGCGACGAGCAAAAGCTGCTCGATGCTGTCGCGAAAAACGCCGGCGACGCCGTGGAGCTGATCCTCTCCGGCCAGCCCGACAAGGCCATGAACCGCTTCAATTCCTGAACCGCACGAAAGGAAAGGCCATGAGCATGAATTTTCTGACGGACGCGCTGCGCCGCGTCCCCGAATACCGCGCCCTCGAAAACGCCGTAAAGCGCGGCAAAACGCCGGCCGCCGTCACCGGCGTCGCCTCCGTCCACAAGGCGAACATCGTGCACGCGTTGCTCGCCGAAACCGAAAAACCCGGCCTGCTGCTCGCGGGCGACGAGGCCGAGGCTGCCCGCCTGATCGAGGATCTGAACGCGATGGGAACGCCCGCCGCGTTCTATCCCCTGCGCGATTTCAGCCTGCGCGACACCGAGGGCAGCTCGCACGAATACGAGCGCCAGCGCATCGCGGCGCTCACGCTGCTGCAAAACGGCGGGGCGCGCTGCATCGTGACGACGATCGACGCGGCGCTGCAATATGCCCTGCCGCCCGAAAAGCTGCGCGAGCGCACCGTGGCGCTCGAGAGCGGGCA
>URQJ01000132.1 GCA_900549945.1 uncultured Oscillospiraceae bacterium | reverse complement strand
AGCGCCGCGCGCCAATGCTAGGCGAGCGCGCAGAGCCGAATTACAAGAAAACTTTTGCCCGAAGCGCGCTTTTCTTGCAAATTTATGAAAAAAGCCTTGACTTTTTTTGCCTCGGCAACTATAATTGTTTGTGTTATTTCGTGCTAATAACAAATACACCCCTGCCTGATGGCGGATGGGAGGGATATAGATGGCTGAAATCCGAATCAAAGACAACGAGTCTTTGGAGAGCGCGCTCAGACGCTTCAAGAAGCAGTGCGCCAGAGCTGGCGTGATTCAGGAGGTGCGCAAGAGAGAGGCTTATGAAAAGCCCTCCGTGAAGCGCAAGAAGAAGTCCGAAGCCGCTCGCAAGCGCAAGTACAAATAATGAAACGTGAAGAAGCGGGCTTTTCGGCCCGCTTTTTTGTGTAAAGCGCGTTTTGCCCGGCTGTTCCGGGCGGCGGCCGGGGCCGAAAAGACCTCTGCCGCTTTGCGCGGCACGCGGCTTACATTTCGCAGAAGGGGCAAGGTGGAGAGCATGGCCGTATTCAAACCGACCGGCACGCTGCACCGCGTGACGGATATCACCCCCGAGCTGCTCGGCGCGATGCACATCCGCGCCCTCGTGCTCGATGTGGACAACACGATGGCGCCGCACGGCGACCAGACGCCTTACACAGGCGTGCTCGAGTGGACGAAGCGGATGACCGCGGCCGGCGTGCGCCTTGTCGTCGTCTCGAACAACTACAAAAAGCGCGTGGCGCCGTTTGCGGCGCAGTTCTCGCTGCCGTATGTCTCGTTTGCCTGCAAGCCCTCGCCGTTCGGCTACCTGCGTGCGAAGCGCCTTTCCGGCGCGCGCGTGCGCGAGTGCCTCGTCGTCGGCGACCAGATTTTCACGGATATTCTCGGCGCGAACCTGTGCGGCATGCCCTCGGTGCTTTTGGATCCCATCGCGCGCGACCCGGCCGCAACGGTGCGCTTCAAGCGCTGGCTCGAGCATTTCCTCCGGCCGCATTATAAGCGGCTGGATTATAAGCGGCTGGATTCAAAAATCCGCAGCCCTGAAATTTAAAGGCCCTGAAAACGCAGCGGCCTGAAATTTAACAGAAAGAACGGTGATTTCTATGCGCTCTCCGATTGAGCGGCTCACAGAAAAGGTCATCGGCGGCGACGCGAAGAAAGCGGCGCTCGTCGTCTCCGAAACGAATCTCTACTATCTCACGGCGTTCCCGTCCACAGACGGCGCGCTGCTGCTCACCGCCGAAAAGGCGTACTACCTGCTCGATTTCCGCTATGCCGAGGCGGCGCGCGCAAAGGCGCAGGGCGCGGCGGTTGAGGAATTCACGAACCTCAGCGGTTCGATCGCGGCGCTGCTCAAGAAGCACGGCGTCACGAGCGTTTACATGGAGTATGCCGCGCTGCCCTACGGGCAGGCCAAGCGCTTTGAGGCGCTCTGCGCCGAAAACGGCGCCGAGGCTGTACTCGACACGACGCTCGACGACGCGCTCCGCGCGCAGCGCATCGTGAAGAGCGAGGAGGAGATCCGCAAGATCTGCGACGCGCAGGCGATCACCGACGCGACGTTCGAGCACATTCTGCCATACATCCGCGAGGGCGTCACCGAGCGCGAGATCGCGCTCGAGATCGAGTTCTACATGCGCAAGCTCGGCGCGGACGGCAACGCGTTCGACCCGATCGTCGTCACCGGCGGCAACGGCTCTCAGTGCCACGGCATCCCGGGCGACACGGTCATCAAGAAGGGCGATTTCATCACGATGGATACCGGCGCGATGCTGCGCGGCTACCATTCCGACATGACGCGCACCGTGGCGCTCGGCTATGTGAGCGACGAGCAGAAGGCGGTTTACGACACGGTTCTGAAGGCGCAGCTTGCCGCGATCGACGCGGTGCATGCCGGCGTGTGCTGCAGCGACGTCGATAAGGTTGCGCGCGACATCATTGAGACGCCGTACCCGGGTACGTTCGGCCACGGCCTCGGCCACGGCGTGGGCTTTGAGATCCACGAATGGCCGCGCTTCTCCGCGCGCGACAACACGATCTGCGAGCCGGGCATGGTCATCACAGTGGAGCCGGGCATCTACATCGCCGGCAAGTGCGGCGTGCGTATCGAGGACATGATCGTCGTCACCGAGGACGGCTGCCGCAACCTCACGCACTCGCCCAAGGCGCTTATGATCCTGTAATTTCACAGAAATTCCCGAAATTGCGCGATTGCTTCTTGAAAAAAAGGCGAATCTATTATACAATAGTCAGAGAAGAAACATTTGGAGGTATTATCATATGGTTACCGCAGGCGATTTCAGAAACGGCGTCACGTTTGAAATGGACGGCAACGTATATTCCATTATCGAGTTCCAGCATGTCAAGCCGGGCAAGGGCGCGGCGTTCGTCCGCACCAAGATCCGCAATGTGATCAGCGGCGCTGTGACGGAAAAGACGTTCAACCCGAACGACAAGTACCCGACGGCGTTTATCGAGAGAAAGGACATGGAGTACAGCTACAACGACGGCGACCTCTATTACTTCATGGACACCGAAACATACGAGCAGATCCCGATCGGCCCGGACAACCTCAGCGACAACTTCAAGTTCGTCAAGGAGAACATGGTCTGCAAGGTGCTTTCCTACAAGGGAAGCGTCTTTGGCGTGGAGCCGCCGAACTTCGTTGAGCTTCAGGTCACAAAGACCGACCCGGGCGTGAAGGGCAACACGGCCACGAACGCCACAAAACCGGCCACACTGGAGACCGGCGCGGAGATCAAGGTTCCGCTCTTCATCGACGAGGGCGAGATGATCCGCATCGATACCAGAACAGGCGAATACATGGAGCGCGCATAATCTGCCGCCCGAAACCGAATGCGGGGCGAAAGCCCCTGCGAAAAGGGCTGCCGCCCGCCGGCACCCGGAAAGAAAGGTAAATGATTATGACAAATTCCGAGAGAGCAGCTTATATCCGCGGCCTGATGGAGGGCCTTGACCTCGACCCGAACGCAAAGGAGACGAAGCTCTTCAACGCGGTCGTCGACCTGCTCGACGACCTCTGCCTCTCCGTTGAGGAGATGGAGGACGCGTACGACGAGCTGAGCGGCCAGGTGGACGAGATCGACGAGGATCTCGGCGAGCTGGAGGAGGCTTACTACGAGCTCGACGACGAGGACTTCGAGGACGAGGATTGGGACGATGAGGACGACGACGAGTGCTACTTCGAGGTGACCTGCCCGAGCTGCGGCGATACGATCCAGCTCAACGGCGAGATGCTCGAGGAGGGCTCGATGGAGTGCCCGAACTGCGGCGAAAACCTTGAGTTCGACTTCGACGACGAGGAAGAAGCGTGCGACTGCGGCTGCGGCGAGGACTGCGGCTGCGACAAGGAATAAGCGAAAATAAAACGAGGGGGAGCGGTACGCCGCTCCTCCTTTTTGCATGGGAAGATATGTATAAATTAAAGCGCGTGTGTGAAGAAATTTATAACGGCGCGGGTGATGCGTTGACATTTACCGCCAAAATGGGTACAATAAGAGAAATAACCTGTCAAGCAGGATGTGTAAACGCATATGAACAATAAAAAGTTTGTGCTGGCGATGGTCAGTAAGGTGACCATTGTTCTGCTGGAGATCGGCTTTTTTGCGATCGTGCTTTTCCAGTATTATGGGCCGGCGATCTTTTCCAATATGGAAAGCGTGGGCTTTACGGTCACGCTGCTCCTGTATATCATCGTTTATATCGCGCTGGGCAATCTGTTCCGCGCGTTCAAAATCGCAGATTACTCCATTTTGGAGACGGTATTTTCACAGCTTCTGGCCTTCGGTATCGCGGACCTGCTGCTGTATGGCGAGTTCTGCATGATCCGCCACAATTATGTGAACCTCGTGCCGGGGCTGATGACGGTCGGCTGCCAGCTTCTGGCGGCGCTGCTTTGGGGGCTGCTTGCCAAGCGCATGACGATGCTCTTTTCAAAGCCGGAGAAAACGCTCATCGTCACCGGCACCGCCGATACGCGCGAGTTCATCCGGAAGCTGCGCAAGCTCAAATACATCCTTTGGGTGGAGAAGGTCGTTCCGTACGACACGCTGCGGACCGACTGGAAAATGCAGCTCGATCCGTATGACGCGGTCATCTTCTACGAGGTCGGGAGCAGCTCGCGCCGCTCGGAGATGCTCTGGTACTGCATGCAGAGCCGCAAAAGCCTGTATATCACGCCGCAGCTCGACGAGATCACGATGCAGGGCTTCGGCGCGCGCCACCTGATCGACACGCCGCTGATGAAGTACGAGTACCACAGCGAGCGCTTCTGGTACAACCTCTTCAAGCGCATTTCGGACATTGTGGTGTCGCTGCTCGCGCTGATCGTCACCTCGCCGATTTTTCTCGCCGTTTCGGCGGCGATCAAGCTCGAGGACCGCGGCCCCGTGTTCTTCAAGCAGAAGCGCTGCACGAAAAACGGGCGCGTGTTTGAGATCATCAAGTTCCGCAGCATGGTCGTCGACGCCGAGCGAAACGGCAGCGTGATCCCGTGCCGCTCGGGCGACCCGCGCATCACGCGCGTCGGGCGGATCATCCGCAAGCTGCGCATCGACGAGCTGCCGCAGATCCTCAATGTCCTCAAGGGCGATATGGCGCTCGTCGGCCCGCGGCCCGAGCGCGTCGAGCACGTGGAGGCCTACACGAAGAAGATTCCGGAATTTGCCTACCGGCTGCGTGTGAAGGGCGGCCTGACCGGCTACGCGCAGATCTACGGCAAGTACAACACCGGCCCCTACGACAAGCTGCGCCTCGATTTGCAGTACATCGAAAAGCAGTCTTTGATGCTCGATCTGAAGCTGCTGCTGCTGACCATCAAGATCCTGTTCGTGCCCGAATCGACCGAGGGCTTTTCGGCCGAGCGCTCCGCCGCGATGACGCAGGAGAGCCGCGGGGAGGACGCGGACAGCTGAGCGTGCAGGCGGCAATTTTTTCTTGCTTTTTTGCGCGGGTTATGTTATGATATTTCTCGGCCGCCAAGGCGGCCGCAGATGCGGGCCATTAGCTCAGTTGGTCAGAGCAGCCGGCTCATAACCGGTCGGTCCGGGGTTCGAGTCCCTGATGGCCCACCAGCTTTTCAGACAAAGCGCGCCGAATGTGAGAGTTCGGCGCGCTTTGTCTTTGTTTTGTATGGCAGAAGTATGCGGGAGGCGTATGTCGGCCTGAGCCTGCAATGCGGCCGGAAAACGGTGGTGTTCCCCTTGACAAATTCAAAATATTAGTTTAGACTAACATTTGAGCGATATAAAAGGGCTGCGCGTTTTTGGCGCGCAGGGGTATGAGGGGGAAAACAAATGACCTTGAAGGAGCTTCCGGCCGGAAAAACCGCCACGGTGCAGACCGTCGGCGGCGAGGGCGCGCTGCGCCAGCATTTTCTCGATATGGGGCTGATCCCGGGCGCGGACGTCACGATGGTGAAATTCGCCCCGATGGGCGACCCGCTCGAGGTGCGCATCCACGGGTACGAGCTGACGCTGCGGCTGGCCGATGCGGAAAAAATTAAAATCGTGCGCGTGCGGGACGCGGCGCCGGAAAGCAGGCGCCGCGGCGGCGAGAAGCCGATCTCGCACCCCGGCCTCGGCGAGGGCGGGCGGTACCACGTGCAGACC
>URQJ01000131.1 GCA_900549945.1 uncultured Oscillospiraceae bacterium | reverse complement strand
TTTCCCTTGAGGAGGCCGTCCGCAAGATGACCTCGCTCCCCGCCCGCAAGATCCGGCTGCGGAACAAGGGCGTCATCGCCGAGGGCTACGACGCGGATCTGGTGGTCTTTGACCCGGATACCGTCATCGACAAGAACAGCTATGACGATCCCCGCGTGCATCCCGCCGGGATCAGGCATGTGCTCGTCAACGGCGTGTTCGTGGTGGAGGACGCCGCGCTCACGGGCGCACGGCCCGGGAGGGTCATCAGGGATTAGGCCGGACGCATCGGACAAAAAGCGGCTGCCCGTACGGAACGCGGGCAGCCATAACAGGCTGCGGAAACAATACTCGGATCCCTGCGCCGAAACGGACGGCGCTTCCGCCGCCGAAGCCGGCACTGCCGCGAAAAGCACGGTCAAAGCGGCCGCGGCCGCCAAAAAAATTTTTCTGAACAATCCCATCACCTGCCACAGCCCATTTTATGGCGCCGGGCGGCGATTTATGCCGGTCAATACTGCGGCGGCAGAGCGGCGTCTCCGTCTCCATCATCCTTCTTGAAAAGCCCCGCCAGCTTATCGACCATATCCGGCGCGTTGGCGATGATTCGATCCACAGACGACAGGTACGGCTCGATCTGCAAGACGCGCACATTGCCGTTCGCGATCACGAGAAACGCGATCGGGCTGATCGTGATGCCCGCGCCGCTGCCGCCCGCGAAAAGCCCCTTTTCCGGCTGTACTTTCGAGGGCAGATCGGTACCGCCGCCCGCAAAGCCGTAGCTCACGCGGGAAACCGGGATGACCGTCGTGCCGTCCGGCGTCGTGATCGGATCGCCGACGACGGTGTTGACGTCCACCATCTCCTTGATTTTGTCCATGGATGCGCCGAGAAGATTGTTGACCTTGTTTTCACTCATAGCTTTAACCTTTCCGCTTTGCCCCGCTTTCGGGGCCGCTGAATCTTTGATAGATCGGGAGAAGCCCGATCAGATATTGCAGGCCGTAAACCAGCAGGAATATCGGCCGGACCGAAACGTCCGCTGAAAGCTGCGCGGCCGGCGCCTTTATCCTGTAATCGAGGTCGACCGTCACGCGGCGGCGCCTGCACTTCGCCAGCGCAAAAAGTGCCTCTGCCGCCGGGTACACCACAGCGCAGGCCTGCCCGTACAGGATGGCCGAAGCCGCGGCGTCCTCGCCGCCGGCCAGCACGTAGAGGTCGAAATCGCGCACGCGCAGCCGCCGGATGATCTTCACGGCGGACGTACCCGTCAGCCGCAGGAAATCGCCCGCAAGGCGCAGAAGCCCCGAAAGGCCCTCGGCCTCGCGAAAGCGCGCGAGCTTTTCGCGCAGGGGATTTTTCTTCGGCGCGGGCGGCTTGCTTTCTCCGGCAGGCGGCGCCTTTTCCGGCTTCGGCTTTTCAGGCTCCGGCAGCAGCGTGCGCCGCAGGAACAGCCAGCGCACCGTGAGCTCTACCGTTTCCCGGTAGCGCACACCGGCGTGCACGGGAACCAAAAGAAACAGAAAAACAGCCGCCAGAAGCCCGAGCAGAATCCACAGAACGATCATGCGCCCGCACCGCCGTCCGCAGGCGGCTCTGCATCGGCCGCCTCCGCCCCTTCGCTCTTCGGCAGCGGCGGCAGATCCGCCACAGAGCGGATGTTCATGCAGCGCAGGAACGCGTCCGTCGTGCCGTACAGGAGCGGCCGCCCCGGCAGCTCCAGCCGGCCGCGCTCCTCGATGAGCCCCTTGAGCGTCAGGCTGCCGATGACGCCGGAGCAGTCCACGCCGCGGACCTGCTCGACAAACGCCTTCGTAACCGGCTGGTTGTACGCGATGACCGCGAGCACCTCCATCGCCGCCTGTGAAAGCGGCGCGTTGCGGCGCAGGTCCAGCGCGGCGCGCACCGGCTCGATGAATGCCGGGTTCGTCGCAAGCTGCAGGTCGTTTTCGAGCACCAGCAGGTGGATGCCGCTGTGCGGGGTGTTGAATTTTTCACACAGAAGCTCGGTGATTTCGCGGATCTCCGCTTCCCCCACGCCGAGCGCCGCCGCGATCTTATCCGCGCCGATCGGCTCGCCGCATGCAAAGAGGACGGCCTCCACCGCGCCGAGCAATTCTTCCTTTTTCAGATCATTCACCCCCGTTGATCAGCCTGATTTCGCAGTCGTCCCCGTCGCCCTCCACACGCAGCCGCCTGCCCTTGACGAGCTCCAGAACCGCGAGAAACGCGGCGACGCGCTCCGAAGCGCCGTGCTTGTCCGCAAACAGTGTGCGAAACGGCACGCGCCCGCGCTTCCACAAACGCCGCAGCACGGAAACGATCTGCGACGCGACGGACACGACCGGCCTTGCGACGATGCCGGAAAACGCCTCGGCAGCAGGCGGCACATTCTGCCGCCTGCGCCCCATCGCCGAGAGATAGGCGGCGAGCATTTCCTCGGGCGCGTGGCGCCGCTTGTAGGCGTAGTCGGCCGGTATTTTCGACTGCGGGCGCACGAGCCTGTCAAACGACAGCATGCCCCGCAGCTTTTCGGCCGTTTCCCGGCACTGCTTGTATTCGAGGAGCTGGCCGGTCAGCTCACGGCGCAGTACTTCCTCTTCCTCGCGCTTCGGCAGCAGCGAAACGCTCTTGATGTGCACGAGCCGCGCCGCCATTTCGAGGAATTCGCTCGCGACATCCAGATTTTCCGCCTGCATGCGCTCGATCTGCTCCATATACTGCTCGAGCAGCAAAGCGATCGGAATATCGTAAATATTGAGCTTGTTTTTTGCAATCAGCGTGAGGAGCAGGTCGAGCGGCCCCTCGAACACCTCGAGCTTATAGGAAAGTGTTTCCATTTTTCCCTCTGCCATACGCGCTTATGCCACGCCGAACAGCTGGAACGGCAGCCGCGCCAACCAGAGCACGCCGCTGTACACAGCGTTTTCCGCCATGCCGATCGGCCCGGAAAGCATGCCGGAAACGAGCAGAACCATGCCGACCATCGAGAGCATGCTTTGATACTGGTAGAATTTGAAGCGCGCGCGGTCGCTTAAAAAGCTCGCGAGGATCTTTGAGCCGTCGAGCGGCGGAATCGGTACGAGGTTGAATACCGCGAGCACGGTGTTGATCATCGCATAGTAGTTGAAAAAGATCAGGATGTAGTGGACCACCGCATTATACGGCGCGAAAATGCCGATGGCATAGAAGATCAGCGCGCCGGCATACGCCGCGATCAGGTTTGCCGCAGGGCCGGCCAGCGCCGTCAGCGCCATGCCGGTGCGCTCGTTTTTAAAGTAGCGGCTGTCCACCGGAACGGGCCGCGCCCAACCGAAGCCGAAGAGCAGCAGAAACACCGCGCCGAGCGGGTCGATGCTCGCAAGCGGGTTGAAGGTCAGCCGGCCCGAAAGCCGTGCCGTGGGATCGCCGAGCTTGTTTGCCGCCCATCCGTGCGCAAATTCATGGAACGGCAGCACGAGAAAAATAATGACGAGCGTCGCGAGAATCTGCATCAGCACGCCGACGGGATCGACGCTGCCGCCGCGCAGCAGGCTCATAATCGAATTAAAAAGCATAATCAGGACCATCGCTTCCGCCGTGCGAAAGCATTCCTTTCCTTAAATTTATAATTTTATAGCAGGCGCCGCACATGCCGCGCTCACCCGCCGCTTCCGGCACAGCGTGCGCGGCAGCAAGGCTGTTTCCACAAAGATACTTTTCTTCGGATACCATGAATTATAAAGCATATGCGCAAAAAAAACAATTCCCTTTTAAAAAACAATTGAGAAACCAAAAATAAACCTTGCAATTTCCGATCGTTTCTGCTACAATACGTATGTTGCAATGAAGATTTGGCACTTTAAGGAGGTGCAGACAGATGGCTAAATGTGAAATTTGCGGAAAGGACGTATCCTTCGGCATTCAGGTTTCCCACTCCCACAGACGCTCCAACAGAACGTGGAAACCGAATATCAGACGAGTAAAGGCACTTGTTAACGGTACACCGAAGCGTGTATACGCCTGCACCCGCTGCTTGCGTTCCGGCAAGGTTACAAGAGCAATCTAAAGCTGACCTTAAAAGATGAGCACCGAGCGATCGGTGCTCATTTGTTTTTTCAGTCGTCCTTCATAACGTCGTAGGGCGTCAGCATGCCGAGCAGCGGCTCCTCCCGGCTCCCTGTCTCCGTGATGAAGATCACCGAAAGGCGCTTGTTTTTGCCGCGGATCTTCTCGAACATCCGGCGCGTTTCGAGCATTGTGGTGTGCCGGTCCACAAAGGCGTAGTTTTCGATGTGCCGGTCGACGGGCAGCATGCGCCCGAGCTCGCGGATCGTCGTTTCCGGCGTGATGCGCAGCGCCGGCTCGAGCAGGATGCAGGAAAAAATCGTGGAAACGCTGAACACGCCGACAAACCGCTTCTTATCTATGATCGGGATATGTGAAAAGCCGTTTTTATCCATCCGCTCCATCAGCTTTAAAAGGCGGTCGGAGAGACCAGCGCAGACGATGCGCTGGCCAGCCGTCGCATAATCGAGCGCGAGCGGCGGGCGGCGGACGTACTCGAGCGTCGATTTCAGCGATTCGAGCACCGGCTCGCTCGGCTCGACAATTGGCACGCCGCCGAGATTTGCACTGTGCGTCATCAAATTGCGGATCTCCCTGCACAGATTCAGGGATTCGCGCACGGGTGCGCTCTCATAATGGTTGATATACTCGAAAATAACGCTCGAATAGTGCCGCTTTACGCCGCTGAATTTCTCCTCCAGCGCATCCTCAAGCTGCTTATATAAGTCGATAAATTCTTCGCTGCGCACACTGCATCCCCCTTTTCGGATTCTGTTTTCAGCATAACACAGACCGGCCGCAGAAGCAAGAAACAGAATGTTAAATATATTCCCCGCGCAGCACCTGCCCGAATCGCTCCGGCAAACGCCGCCCTACGCCCCTATTCGGGCCGCATCTGTAAAGCTGTTTTGCTTTTCAGAACTCCTGTACACAGGGATTCCTTTTGTAAAAACCGCTGTCACTGTAAAGGCGAATCGCTTTCCGGAGGGTCGTTTTTGATGCTTATCTTTTATGCTGTATATAAGCATGTCAATGCGCGGAAACAAAGAAAAACCCAACATCCAACCTTATCGGTTGAATACTGGGTTTTTGGAGCTGATGGTCAGAATCGAACTGACAACCTGTTCATTACGAGTGAACTGCTCTGCCATTGAGCCACATCAGCACATTGCGTTTGCAACGTCATTTATTATACATAAAAGCATGACGGAAGTCAATACCTGATTTGAAATTTTTTCGGAAATTTTGTCGCCCGTTTTTTCGGCAGCTCCCGGCGTGCGTTCACCCTTGTATGCGCGCCGGACTTGTGCTATACTTATCCTTACGAATTCATTTTGCAAACACTGTCGGAAAGGGGCGGTTGTGGATGGGATATGCGCTGCAGCTCGGAGCTTGGAGCTCCGTTTTTGCCGTGCCCGGCGCGCTCGTCGACCAATACATCAAAGCGGCGGATGGAGATCAGCTCAAAGTGATCCTCTGGCTTCTGCGCAATAACGGGCGGAGCTACTCCGCCGAGGAGATCGCCGCGGCGGTCGGCCTCAGCGGCAGCAGAGCGGAAAGCGCGGTGCAGTTCTGGGTGCAGAACGGCCTGCTTCAAAGGGAGGACGCCCCGCTCGCAACATCGCTGCTGCC
>URQJ01000130.1 GCA_900549945.1 uncultured Oscillospiraceae bacterium | reverse complement strand
GCGCGGGCCGTTTCGTACTGCTGCAAGCCCGCCGTGTAGGCATCATAGTTCGTATTGTAGGTGTCGAGCGCGGCGCTGTACTGCGCCCAGCCGTCCGCCCAAGACGCGGCGTAGCCGTCGTACTGCGCCTTGCCGGTGTCATACTCGGCCTTGCCGGTCTGGTACGCTGCCTCGGCCTCGTCGAGCTGCGCACGGCTTTCCTCCAGCGTCTGCCGCCCCGCGGCGACGGCGCTGCCGAGCTGGCTTTGGCCGTCGTAATACTGCGCCCAGCCCGCGTTTAGCGCGCTTTCCCACGAGGTAAAGCTCGGCTGCAGCTGCGCGGCGCCGTCGTTGAGCTGCGCGGCCGCGTCGTCGAGCTGGGCTTTTGCGTCCTGAAGCTCCGCCTCGCCTTCCGCGAGCTCCTGCGCCGCGTCGTCCAGCTTGGCCTTGGCGTCGTCCAGCTCGGCCTGCGCCGAGGCCTTTTCGTCGGCGAGCGTCTGCTCGGCGTCGGCGATCTCGTCCTCGCCGTCGGCCTTTAGGTCGTCAAAGCGTGTCTCCACGGAAGCGGCGGCGCTGTTTTCCACAGCGTCCGAAACGGAATCGACAAAATCCTCGTATTCGTCGCTGTAGAGTTCAAAGTCACCGCTGCATTTCACATAAAGCTCCGTGAAATACTCGGTGTCGAAGCCCTCGGGCGGGATCAGCACAAAGGCCTCGAGGCTGCCGCTGCCCAGCGAAGAGGTGCCGCGCTCAATGCTGATGTAGAGGGGCGAGCGGGCGAGGCCCGTGATCGTGTATTCCCGGTAGGCGAGGATGTCGTCCTCGCCGGTTTCGGAAACCGTGATCTTCTGGCCGATCATGTCCTCGGTGAAGCGCCCCGCGTCGGCGAGGCACTCGTCCCCGCGTGTGGGCATGCTGCCTGCCGTGAGCACCGGCCGGTTGATCGAATCCGTCAGCATGTGCGCGCGGTAGATGTGTTCCTCGTCTCCGCGCAGCGAAATAAAGTCCGTGTTGGCCGCGCCCTCGGCGGCCGTTACACCGCTGACGGCGGAGACCGCCTCGACGTCCGCGCTGTCAAAGCCGATCGTCGATAGCAGGCGCAGGTCATACAGCGCGGCGTCGTCTATGTATTTTTCCGCCGTCACGGTCATTACGGGGCGGGTGAGCCGCAGGCCGGTCAGAAACGCGACGCCAAGCAAAATGATCAGTAAAATCGCGAGGTAGCGCCCGAGGCTGCCGGTCACGCTGCGCCGGATATTTTTCCAAAATGTTTTCGTCATAAAATCAAGTCCTTATACGCAGCGTGCGGTTACCATTCGATTTCCTCGACGGGCGTGATGTGTGCGTTCATGCGCATGGAATGGATCGTGCCGTTTTTGACGCGGACGATCCGGTCCGCCATGGCGGAGAGCGCGGCGTTGTGCGTGATGATGACGACGGTCATGCCGTCGCGCCGGCAGGTATCCTGCAAGAGCTTTAAGATGGATTTGCCGGTTTCGTAGTCGAGCGCGCCGGTCGGCTCGTCGCACAGGAGCAGCTTCGGCCGCTTCGCGAGCGCCCGCGCGATCGAGACGCGCTGCTGCTCGCCGCCCGAAAGCTGGGCGGGGAAGTTGTTCATGCGGTGCCCGAGGCCCACGGCCCGGAGCATCTCGTCGGCAGGGACGGGATCCGGGCAGAGCTGCGCCGCGATCTCCACGTTCTCGAGCGCGGTCAGGTTCGGGATCAGGTTGTAAAACTGAAAGACAAAGCCGATGTCGAACCGGCGGTAGTTCTCGAGCTTCGTGCGGTCGAAACTGCTGATCTCCACGCCGTCCATCCGGACGCGGCCGGTCGTCAGCGTATCCATGCCGCCCAAAATGTTCAGCAGTGTCGTCTTGCCCGCGCCCGATTCGCCGACGATCACGCAGAATTCGCCCTTTTGAATCTCGAAGCTCGCGCCCGAAAGCGCCTTGACCTCGACGTCGCCGGTCTTATAGATTTTCGTCACGTCCTCAAACTGCACAAAAGCACACAAGGCCGTTTCCCCCTGTATTTTCATTTTTCGTTCTTTTATTATAAGTATAGATAGAAACCGGTTTAAAGTCCATAAACAGAATGTAAATATCTGTCGGGGGCTCTGCGCCGCGCGGTCAGTACAGGGCGCGCAGCGCGCCGGAAATGCGCCCGATCACCTCGAGCAGCACGGCCTCGCCCGCCGCCTGATTTTTCGTGTACGCCCAGTATGCGCCGTGGATGCTGTAGGAGAGCACGATCTGCATCACCGGGTCGTCCCGGCGCTCGGGGTAGGCCGAGAAGACCAGCGCCTTCACGCCGTCCTCGATGCGGTCGGCCAGACGGCTCTGCGCCTTATCCGAAAACAGCAGGTTGATCCGCGGCAGGTGCGCGTGAAAGGAGATGCACAGCGCGCGCGTGAAGGTCTCCGGCGTGTCGAGCGTATACGTGCCCGCCGCGCCGATGTCGCGCAGGATCGCGTCCACGGCCTCGCGCTCGAGCGCGTCCGAAAGCGCGAAAAGGTCGGCGTAATGCGCGTAAAAGGTCGATTTATTGATGTATGCCGCCGCGCACAGCTCCTTGACCGTGATTTTTTCAAGCGGCTTCTGCGCCCGCAGCGCGAGGAACGCCTCGCGGATTGCGCGCTCGGTTTTTTTGATTCGGATGTCCATGCTCCATACGTCCTTTCCCGTTTAACCGACGTTTTTCGGAAAGCGTCGGTTAAACGCCGGATTTCCGTTTGCGTCGGTGGACAGCGGAACCCCGCTGTGCTAAGATCATTATACAAAGAAAAACAACGGGTGTCTATTATCTTTTGGGAGGCGGGCGCATGGAGTTTTTGGATTTCTACACGGGCAGGGCGTTCGACGCATACAAATATCTCGGCGCGCATGCGGGGGCGGGCGGCACGGTGTTCCGCACCTTTGCGCCCGCCGCAAGGCGCGTTTCGCTGATCGCCTCGAGCCATGACTGGCAGGAGCTGCCGATGGCGCGAACGGGAGACGGGAATTTCTGGGAATGCCGTGCTGAGAGCGCCGTGCCGGGCACGATGTACAAGTACCGCATTTATACGGGAGAGGCGTCGTTTACCGACCGCTGTGATCCCTACGGCTTCGGCATGGAGCTGCGGCCGGGCACGGCCTCGGTCGTCCGCGCCCTCGGCGGCTACCGCTTCGGCGACGGTGACTGGATGCGCGCGCGGACCGACTGCAAAGCGGGGCCGCTCAACATCTACGAGGTGCATGCCGGCTCGTTCAAAAAGCCCGGCGAGGCGCCGGACGACTGGTACACCTACCGGGAGCTTGCGGCGCAGCTCGTGCCCTATGTAAAGCGGCAGGGCTACAATTACATCGAGCTGATGCCGCTTGCCGAGCACCCGTGCGACGAATCGTGGGGCTACCAAACCACCGGCTTTTTCAGCCCGACCGCGCGCTACGGCACGATGGACGACCTGAAATACCTCGTGGACCAGTGCCACCGGACCGGGATCGGCGTGCTCCTCGACTTCGTGCCCGTGCATTTCGCGGTGGACGGCTACGCGCTCGCAAATTACGACGGCACCGCGCTCTACGAATATCCGCACACGGACGTGGGGTACAGCGAGTGGGGCAGCCGCAATTTCATGCACTCGCGCGGCGAGGTGCGCAGCTTTTTGCAGTCGGCGGCGAATTACTGGCTCGAGGAGTTCCACATGGACGGCCTGCGCATGGATGCGATCAGCCGCATGATCTACTGGCAGGGCGACCCGGCCCGCGGTGTGAACGGCGCGGCGGTCGATTTCCTGCGCGGGATGAACCGCGGGCTCAAGCTGCGCCACCCCGCGGCGTTGCTCTGCGCGGAGGATTCCACCGCGTATCCCGGGGTTACGGCGCCGGCGGAGGCGGGCGGCCTCGGCTTCGACTATAAGTGGGATATGGGCTGGATGAACGACACGCTCAATTATTTCCGCACCGCGCCCGAATACCGCGGCGAGGCGTATCACAAGCTGACGTTTTCGATGCTGTACTACTACAGCGACCGCTACCTGCTGCCGCTCTCGCACGACGAGAACGTGCACGGCAAGGCGACTGTCCTGCAAAAAATGCACGGCGATTACACGGGAAAATTCCCGCAGGGCCGCGCGCTCTACCTGTACATGTACGCGCACCCGGGCAAAAAGCTGAACTTCATGGGCGGCGAGCTCGGCCAGCTCCGCGAATGGGACGAAAAGCGCGAGCAGGACTGGCTGCTGCTGCAATACCCGAACCACGATGCGTTTCACCGCATGCTGCGCGACCTGAACCGGCTCTATCTCGAGCACCCGGCGCTCTGGGCGGCGGATTTCGACCCCGCGGGTTTTCGCTGGATCGACTGCCATCAGGAGGAAAAATGCGTCTATGCGCTGGAGCGCGCCGGCGGCGGAGAGCGCATCGCCGCTGTGTTCAATTTTTCCGACCGCGTGCAGGATTATGTGCTGGAGCTGCCCGGTATAACGGCGCTCGAGGCGCTGATCGACAGCGACTGGGACGTTTACGGCGGAAAGACGCCGCGCGCGGAAAAGCCGCTGAAGCCGCAGGCGGGCGGGTTTGCGCTCGAGCTTGCGCCGTACTCCGGCGCGTATTTCCGAATGCGGGGCTGAGGCGTTTTCAAATCGGATTACGGGCACCGGGCTGTTTTCTGGCCCGGTGCTTTTGCATGGCCGGAAAAAGCATGAAAAACAGCGCGAGAAAAACGGAGACGACGTCTGTGACCGGCGAGGCCCAGAACATGCCCTCCATGCCGAGCAGGCAGTGCATGGAGAGAAGGGCCGGCGCGTAAAAGAGTCCCTGCCGGAAAACGGAGAGCGCCGCCGATCAGCGTGCCGAGCGTCATCTGGAGCAGGAAAAAGGGCGAAGCCAGCGAGACCGCCGCCACCTGCGCGGGAGCCGGCCAAGATCACGGTGCAGGAGATCTGCGCGCATGTCGGCATCAACCGCTTGTCGTTCTACCTGCATTACAGGGATGTGTACGGCCTGCTGGAGGCGCCGGAGGAGATGGCGCGGCTCATTCTGCAGGTGACCGCGCCGATCCCGGAGGGGCTTCCGGCGCCGCAGTACGACCAATGGTGACGGAATGCCCGGTCGGTGCGAGGCGTCCGGCCGCAACCGAAAGGCAACTCGCTTTTGCGCGGAGGTTGGTGGAGGCAACCGTACAAAGAAACGATCCGCGCCCGTCGAACGGCCTGCAAGATGACGCAGGAATTTGTCGCGGAGACCGTAGGCGTCAGCCGGCAGGCTGTTTCAAAGTGGGAATCCGGCACTTCCGAGCCGAGCACATCCAACCTGCTCGCGCTCGCGAGGCTGTTCGGCATTTCAGCCGAGGAGCTTCTGCGGGAGGTGGAATGAACGGGAAAAAAACAAGAGGAAGGGCAGGGAGATCCTGTCCTTCCTCTTGTTTATGCGAAGCGCCGGAAAAAACGGCGCACGGTCGCGCCGGCGGGGCCGTCAGGAGACGGCGGCCTCGGCGCGGAACAACTCGGGGTGCATGCGGGCGTAGTGGAAAATATACTGCTGGGCGACGCCGGCGTTTTCGCCGAAATCCTGCGGGGAAACGCCGGGCAGCAGCGCCATGGCGCGCTTCATCCACACGTCGAGCGGGAAGCATTCGGTGCGGTGCAGGCCGTAGAGCAGCGCGCAGTCCGCGACTTTCGGGCCGACGCCGAGCACCGTTTGCAGGGCGCTGC